>JANLOU010000185.1:0-2257 GCA_031366735.1 Candidatus Eiseniibacteriota bacterium | reverse complement strand
CAGTCCCACCCGCTTGCGCATACCTCCCGAGAGCGAAGCGGGCTTCACATGCTCGACATCCTTGAGCCCCACCCACTCCAGTCGTTCGCGCACGCGGGCCTTGATCTCGTCCGGCTTCATGCGCGTATGCTCGCGCAGCGGCAGGCCCACATTCTCGCCAACAGTCATCGAGTCGAACAGCGCGCCGCCCTGGAACAGCAGCCCGAAGCGGATGCGGACCTGATTGAGTTCGCCTTCCTTGAGGCCCACCAGTTCGGTGCCATCCACTTGGATGCTGCCCGCATCCGGCTTCATGAGCCCGATGATGTGCTTGAGCAGCACGCTCTTTCCCGTGCCGCTGCGGCCCATGATCACGACGGTCTTGCCCGTGGGGATCTCGAGATCGACCCCGTCGAGCACATTGCGGCTGCCCAGCCGCTTCTTGAGTCCGCGCAGTTGGATCATGTCGCGAAGATGAAGCGGAAGAGGACATTGGCGATCACATAGTCGCTGATCAGGACCAACACGCAGGACGCGACCACGGCCCGCGTGGTGGCCACCCCGACGCCTTCTGCACCACCTTCGGTGCGAAAGCCATAGTAGCAACCCATCCACGCGATGATCCCGCCGAAGAAGAACGACTTGATCAGGCCCGACCACAAGTCCTGCATGAGGAAGAACTGGCGCAGCCCCAGCACATAGGTGTGCGTGCTCACGCCAACACTGGTGACGGCCACCACATAGCCGCCGAACACCGCGATGGTGTTGGCAAGGATCGTGAGCATGGGCAGCATGATGAACGCTGCGACCACGCGCGGCACCACCAGGTATCGGACGGGATTGATCGCCATCGCCTCGAGCGCATCCACCTGTTCAGTGACGCGCATGGTGCCCAGTTCCGCCGCGATCGAAGCGCCCACGCGGCCACCCACGATGAGCGCGGTGAGCACAGGCCCCAGCTCGATGATGACCGAGCGCAGGATGACCGAGCCGATGAACTTGAGCGGGACCACATTGTCGAACTGGTAGGCTGCCTGCACCGCCGCGACCGCTCCGGTGAAGAGGCTGACGATCACCACCAGCAACAGCGACTGCACGCCGATCGCATGCATCTGGTCGACAATCAGTCCGCCCGAGCGCAGCCCACGCCCCAACATGCGGAAGGTTGCACCCATGAGCATGACGATGCGCCCGACCTCGGCGAGCCAATCCTCGACTCGATGGCGCACGAACACATAGCCCTTGATGGTCAGATCGGTCATGGTCGCCTAGAACCCTTGATCCGTTTCGCCCGCCATGATGGGGCTGTACGGAACGAATTTGGTGCACTCGCGCAAGAAGGTGAGCGCCACATCGTCGGTCGGGCCGTTGCGCTGCTTGGCGATGATGAGCGCCGCCTTGCCCGGCTCCGGCGTGTCGGGCTTGTACATGACTTCGCGCCAGACGAAGAGCACGACATCGCTATCCTGCTCGATGCTGCCGCTCTCGCGCAGATCCGAAAGTTGCGGCCGCCCGTTTCCGCCGCGCTGTTCGACCGCGCGCGAAAGCTGGGAGAGCGCAATGATCGGCACGCCGAGTTCCTTGGCCAATCCCTTCAGCCCACGGCTGATCTGCGAGATCTCCTGCACGCGATTCTCAGCCTGCGTGCTGCTGCGCATGAGCTGGAGATAGTCGATGACCACGAGCCCGAGCTTTTTTTCCGCCTTAAGCCGGCGGCACTTTGCCCGGATCTCGAGCACGGACTGCGAAGGCGAGTCATCGATGTAGATGGGCGCCTGGGTGAGCAGGCCGGCCCCGGTCGTGAGCCGCGGCCAGTCCTCGTTGCCGAGGAATCCCGTGCGGACTTTATGCAGCCCCACTTCGCTCGCCGAGCACAGCAGGCGCATGGCGAGCTGCTCTTTGCTCATTTCGAGCGAGAACACCGCGACCGGGATATTGAAACGAATGGCGGCGTTCTCCGCCATGTTCATCGCGCAGCTCGTTTTTCCCATGGCTGGCCGACCCGCCAGGATGATCAGGTCGCCCGGCTGCCAACCCGAGGTGAGCTTGTCGAGATCGTCCCAGCCCGAAGGCACACCGGTCACCTGGACCTTGCGCTCGAACAGCTTCTGGATGTTGTCGAATGTGGGCTTGAGCAGGTCGCGGATGCCGAAGAAGCCCTCGCGGATGCGCTGGTCGGTGATCCCGAAGATGCGTGCCTCGGCCGTGTCGAGGATCTGCGCGGTGTCCTCGGCGCCGGCATAGGCCGCCTGCTGGATCTCGGTGGTGGCCTTGATCA
>JANLOU010000132.1:0-3554 GCA_031366735.1 Candidatus Eiseniibacteriota bacterium | reverse complement strand
CCGGTTGGCGAGCTTGGAGAGTGTGGCCGAGCGCGAGGTGAGTGTGCCCTGTGCGAACAACACCCCACCCGAGAGCAACCAGAGCCCTTCGCCGACGCTCGCCGGCGCAGCCTCGATCGGCGCCACGGAGGCCGCCACGCGGGTGCTCGCCCATTGCGGACCCGTGGGCAGCATCGTCGCCCAACTCAAGCCCTCGTAGCCGGGCACCAGCCGCACGATCTCGCGGAAGACATCCTCGCTCGTGCGGTACTTCCAGTCCGCGCCGAGGGATTGCGCGACCGTTTGGAACACCTCCCAGTCCGGACGGCCACCGCGCTTGGGCGACATCGCGCGATTCGCCTTCTGGAGCCGGCGCTCGCAGTTGACGACCACGCCTTCCTTCTCGGCGAACGCCGCGACCGGGAACACCACATGGGCCATGCGCGCAGTGTTCGTGAGGAAGAGCTCGTTCACCACCACCAACTCGGCGGTGGCCAGCGCCTGCTCGGCGAGCGCACGATCCGGCGCGCTCGCGAGCCAATGGTCGCTCACGATCCAGAGCGCACGGATGCGGCCCGCCGCCGCGGCCTCGAGGATCTCGGGGGCGGACAGTCCGGCTGGGGCGCCAAGCGAGCAGCCCCACTGCTTCTCGTAGTTGGCCCGCCCTGCGACATCACCCACGGGCACATAGCCCGGCAGCATGTCGGGCGTGAGCCCCATGTCGAGCGCGCCCTGTGAATCATGCTGCGGACCGGCGTACATGACGCTCGAGGTGCTCGTCGTGAGTGCGCCGGTGGCCCAGGCCAGGTTCTCGATCCCCTGCAACAGCGCCGACGCCTGCGGGTGTTCTGTCACCGCGCGGCCGAACAATACCGCCTTGCTGCTCGCGTCGCGCAGCCGTCTGGCCGCCGCGATCACCGCTGCCGCTGTAACACCGGTTTCTGATTCGATGCGCTCCGGCGTCCATGCGGCCAGCGAGGTGCGAAGCGAGCCCAGCGATTGTGCGACTTCTGCCGGAATGTCCGCGGGATCTCCCAAGTCGAGCGCTGCGCGGGTCAGCCCCTGCAGCAGGGCCAACTCGGAACCCGGCTTCAGGCCGAGCCAGTCGCCATTGAACTTGGGGCGCGCGAGCTTGACCCGGCGCGGGTGGGCCACCGTCAGGTGCAAGCCACGCTGGTGCTGCCCGCGGATGATGGTGGCCTGCGCAAAGGGGGACTCCCCCTGCAGGTCGTCGCCGAAGACCAGGACTTCCTTTGCCGAGTAGAGCTGCTCGAAGGTGAGCGCCGGTCGGCCGCCGCCGGTTGCCTTGAGCACCGCCGCACCGCTGACGCGCGCGGTGAAGCGTGTCCGCGCATCGATATGGTTCGTGCCAAGCACCGAGCGAGCGAGCTTCTGGAACAGATACTGCTCCTCGAGGTTCAGCTTCTCCCCGCCCAGGAACGCGATGCTGCCCGGGCCATGCGTCGCGGCGATGTCCCGCAGCCTCTGAGCCACATAAGTGGTGGCCTCATCGTGCGTGCTCGGTTGCAGCGACGCACCCGAGCGCATGAGCGGCGCGGTCAGCCGGTCGGGGCTGTTCACATAGTCATACCCGAAGCGTCCACGCACGCACAGGAACTCCTGGTTCACGCCGCGGAACTCGGTGCCGCGTGCGCGCAGGATCTCCATGCCACGCACGCCGAGGCGCACGGAACAGCCGTTCGAGCAATACGGACAAATGGTGATGTGCTGGCGGAGATCCCACGGGCGCGCCTTGAAACGATACGGCAGCGCCGTGAGCGCGCCAACGGGGCAGACCTCGATGCAGTTCCCGCACTGTTCGCACTCGAGCGGTTGGCGATCGAACGACGAGATCTCGGTGCGCACGCCGCGCTGGTGTGCCGTCAGGGCGTCCTCGCCCATCACCTCATCGCAGTAGCGCACACAGCGCATGCACACGATGCAGCGGTTCGCTTCTTTCTTGACGATGGGGCCAAGGTCCTCGGAATCGAATGTCCGTTTGGAATCCACGAGCCGCGTGTGGTCGGAGCCGAATGCGAACGCCAAGTCCTGGAGTTGGCACTCGCCCCCCTCGTCGCACACCGGACAGTCGAGCGGGTGGTTCACCAACAGGAACTCCATCACACCCTTGCGCGCCTTGACGGCGATCGCCGACTCGGTGCGCACATGCATGCCATCGGAGACGGGCGTGGTGCAACCCGTCTGGACTTTGGGATTCCACGCGATCTCCGGAGCTCCGTCCGCGGCCAGCACGGGCTTGCGCTCGGAATCGAGTTTCGGCGTTCCGATTTCGACCACGCAGATCCGGCAGGCGCCAAGCGGCGGCAGCTTGGAGTGCGCGCAGAAAATCGGCACATGCGTTTCGGCGAGCCGGGCGGCGTCGGTGATCAGCGTGCCGGACGGCACCTCGATCGTGCGACCGTTGATCGTCACCTTCATGATCGCGCTCACGCCAGGACCCCCATGATCTCCGTCTTGCGCCGGTTCACGAGGCTGGTCCGGTGTTCCACCAGATACTCGAACTCGTGGCGGAAGTGCTTGAGCCCGCCCTGGATTGGCATGGCGGCGGCATCGCCCAGCGCGCAGAACGACTTGCCCATGATGTTATCCGCGATGTCCCCGAGCAGGTCGATGTCCGCCATGGTTCCGTTGCCCGACAGGAGGCGTTCGAAGATCTCGGTCAGCCAGAATGTTCCTTCGCGGCACGGCGTGCACTTCCCGCACGACTCGTGGGCGTAGAAGCGGGTGACATTGTAGAGCGCATCCACGATACAGGTCTGGTCATCGATGACAATGACACCGCCAGAGCCCAGATAGGTGCCCACCTCATTCATGGACTCGTAGTCCAAGGGCGTATCGACCAGCGAGGCCGGGAGCATGGGCACGGATGAGCCGCCGGGGATCACGGCCTTGAGCTCGAGTCCGTCGCGCATTCCGCCGCATAGTTCATTGATGAGCTGTGACATCGGCATGCCGAGCGGAACCTCGTAGTTGCCCGGGCGCTTCACTGGCCCTGAGACACTCAGGATCTTCGTGCCGGCGCTCTTCTCGGTCCCCCATTGGCGGAACCAAGGCGCACCCTGCTTGAGGATGTAGGGCACATTCATGAGCGTCTCGACATTGTTGACCACGGTCGGACAGGCGTAGAGCCCTTCGACGGCGGGGAATGGCGGCTTGAGGCGCGGCTGGCCGCGGTAGCCCTCGAGCGAACTGAGCAGCGCCGTCTCCTCACCGCAGATGTAGGCGCCCGCACCAAGGTGGGTGTGGAGTTGGAAGCCGAATCCCGAGCCCATCACATTCGCGCCCAACACCCCGGCGGCGCGCGCCTCCTGGATGGCAGCATCGAGGATCCGCTGAATGTATTCGAACTCCCCGCGCAGATAGATGTAGCCGACATGCGAGCCGATCGCATATCCCGCCAGGATCATCCCCTCGATGAGCAGGTGCGGGTTCTTCTCCATGAGCTCACGGTCCTTGAAGGTTCCGGGCTCCGATTCGTCCGCGTTGCACACGATGTACTTGGGCTTGGTGGAAGCCTTCGGCACGAAGCTCCACTTCAGCCCGGTCGGAAAACC
>JANLOU010000078.1:0-10854 GCA_031366735.1 Candidatus Eiseniibacteriota bacterium | reverse complement strand
CGGGGGCATCAACAGCGCGGACTTCCCGACCACCGATCCCACTCGTGCAAAGGACTTCGTGGGACGCGCGCGCTGGAGTCAGGGCGCGTGGGATCTTGCAGCGTCGTACTACCACGGGCGACAGGTCACGGCGCTCACCGGCCCCGATGTGCTGACGAACAAGACTCGAGCGGGCCTCGACGGGCAGGTGTACTTCTCCCTGCCTCACCTGGGCGGCATCACGCTCCGAGGCGAATACTATCAAGGGCGCGAGGCGAACCCCGATTCCGCCAAGGCGCTGCTCGTTTCGCCCAGCACTGCGAATCCGGTGCGCCTGCTCAAGAGCGGAGCGGATCCCGGACATCTGGCCACGGACATGTTGGGTTGGTATGCGATGGCGGTGCAGAACCTGGGCGAGCGCGCGCAGCTCGTGGTGCGTTACGACACCTATGACCCCAACACCGACCTCGATCACGATCAATACGAGCGCTGGAGCTTTGGGGTGAATGCCTTCTACGACGGGTACACCCGAGCCACCGTGTCGTACGACGCCATCACCACCGAGAACGCCCTCGGCGCGGGACGCTTCCGTGATCCGAAGGACAACCTGTGGACCATCCAGCTGCAACACAAGTTCTAGGGGGCGGATTGAAACGATTGCTGCTGTCATCGCTTGTGGCCATCGCCACGCTGGGCACAGCCCCGGCCTCGCATGCGGGCCGCCCGATCGCGGTGAAGGGCTCCGATACCATGGTGATCCTGGGTCAGCGTTGGGCGGAGCAGTACATGAATCAGGTCCCGGGCCAGATCGTGATGGTGACGGGTGGCGGTTCGGGGACCGGGATCGCGGCGCTCATCAATGGCACCACCGACATCTGTCAGTCGTCGCGACCCATGAAGTCGGACGAGAAGCTCAAGCTGCGCGACCGCTACCAGACGCTGGGGCAGGAGATCGCGGTGGCCAAGGATGGGCTTTCGGTCTACCTGGCCGAGTCGAACCCGGTCCAGCAGTTGTCGCTGGATCAACTGAGGGCGATCTACCAGGGACAGGTCACGAACTGGAAACAGGTCGGCGGCAAGGACGCGACCATCGTGCTGTACGGGCGCGAGAACAGCTCGGGCACCTATGTTTTCTTCAAGGACAATGTGCTCGGCGGGCGCGACTTCTCGCCGCGGGTCCAGACGCTGCCCGGCACGGCCGCCGTGGTCAACGCAGTCGCCAAGGATCCCAACGGCATCGGCTACGGCGGCGCGGCCTATGCCAAGGGGGTGCGGGACTGCGGCATCAAGAAGGACGCGAAGTCGCCCGCCATCCTGCCCACCGCGGCCACGGTGAAGGACGGCAGCTACCCGTTGTGGCGACACCTCTACTTCTATCTGCGCAAGAAGCCCGAAGGCGATACCAAGAAGTTCGTGGACTGGGTGTTGTCGCCCGCGGGGCAACAGATCGTGATCCAGGTCGGCTACTTTCCGTTGTGAATCTGAGGCCCGCGTGAGCACGATTCGTCCAGGCATCGATTCCGTCGCGCGCCGGCGGATCCAACGCGTGCGAGAAGGCGTCATCGAATGGGCGCTGCGAACCTGTGCGTTCGCCGCGGTGGCAGGGCTCCTGCTCATCATCCTGTTCGTGTTCCGCGAAGCATTGCCGATCCTGCGCGACCCCGCGACGCAAAAGGAAGCGAGCCTCGCGGGCTTCTTCGCCACGCCGCTCTGGCAGCCCGTGGGCGATGTCCCCAAGTACGGTCTGGTGCCGCTGCTGCTGGGAACCCTCAAGGTCGTGGTCGTGGCCATGTTGTTCGCGACCCCGCTCGCCGTGCTCGCCGCGGTCTTCAGCAGCGAGTTCGCCTCGCCGCGACTGCGCGAGGCGCTCAAGCCGGTCATCGAGATCCTTGCGGGTATCCCTTCCGTGGTCATGGGCTTCTTCGCACTCATGGTGCTGGCTTCGTGGCTGCAGGCGGTGACGGGCAGCTCCATGCGCCTCAACGCACTCAACGCGGGAATCGCATTGGGATTGGGCGTCATCCCCACCGTGTTCACGGTGGCCGAGGATGCGCTTCGCGCCGTGCCCAAATCCTACCGCGAGGCTTCTCTCGCGCTCGGGGCATCGCCGTGGCAGACGGCGTGGACGGTTTCGCTGCCCGCAGCGTCGGCGGGTGTGGGCGCCGGCGTGTTGCTCGGGCTCGCGCGCGCGGTCGGCGAGACCATGATCGTCCTGATGGCCTCCGGCAATGCCGCCATCACTTCGGCCACGGTGTTCGATTCGGTCCGCACGCTCTCGGCGAGTATCGCGGCCGAACTCGCCGAGGTCGTGGTCGGCAGCCCCCACTACTCGGTGCTGTTCTTCCTGGGCGCGCTGTTGTTCCTGGTCACCTTCGTGATCAATGTGGTGGCCGGGGTGTTCGTCGAGCGGCTCCGCCGCAGGCTGGCGGGCGCATGACCACCTCGACGCTCGAGTCCCCGTTCAAGCCGCTGCCCAAGCGCCGCGGATTCGATCTTCAGGGCGCCAGCTTCACCACGCTGGCTGGCGCAGCGGCGTTGATCATCGCGCTCATGGTCGCGGTGATCATGGGCAACATCGTACTCAACGGCTGGAGTTCGGTGACCTGGGAGTTCCTCTCGGGCGCGCCTCGCGATGGCATGACCCGCGGCGGGATCTTCCCCGCCATCTACGGCACGGTTCTGCTCGTGTTGCTCATGGTAGCGGCGCTCGTTCCGTTCGGTGTGGGCGCCGCGGTATACCTGCACGAGTACGCCGACCAGACGGCGTGGAGCACGCGTGCGGTGCGCTTCGCGGTCAACAACCTTGCCGGCGTTCCGAGCATTGTGTTCGGGCTGTTCGGGTTGGGGTTCTTCATCCAGTTCCTTGGCGCCGGCATCGATCGGGCGCTGGGTCTGGATGTGGTGTATGGCAAGCCCGCCCTGATGTGGGCGGCGCTGACGCTGGCCATGCTCAATCTGCCCGTGGTGATCGTGACCACGGAGGAGGCGCTCAAGACCGTCCCCCGCGAGATGCGCGAGGCGTCGCTGGCGTTGGGCGCGACACGCTGGCAGACGGTGCGCCACGTGCTTGTCCCGCAGGCGCTTCCGGGCATCCTCACGGGCGCGATCCTGGCGATCTCCCGCGGGGCCGGGGAGGTGGCACCAATCCTCTTCACAGGAGCGGCGTACTTCCTGCCGTTCCTGCCCAGTTCTCCGACGGATCAGTTCATGGAGCTGGGGTATCATATCTTCGTGCTCGCCACGCAATCGCCGGATATCGATGCGACACGCCCGCTGCTCTACGGTACGGTGCTGGTGCTGCTGGCACTCACTTTCCTGCTGAATCTGACGGCGATCACGCTGCGCGCACGCCTGCGGGCGTCGCTCGCGGGGAGGAGTTGAAATGCCCGTGAACGCCTCCACCCCGGAGATGCCGGCCCTGCAGAAACCCATCGTGCCCGAGCGTGTGCCGGCGCCCGAGACGGTCGCTGCCGCATTGCATCCGCCACGATTGGCGACGCACGATTTCCAGTTCTACTACGGCGCCGTCCATGCGCTCAAGGGCATCTCGATCGCGATGCCGTCCAACAGCGTCACGGCCATCATCGGCCCCTCGGGCTGCGGCAAGAGCACTCTCTTGCGGTCGTTCAATCGCATGAATGACCTGATTCCGGGAGTGCGGGTCGAGGGTCGCGTCGAGGTTTCGGGCCAGGATGTCTACGCGCATGGAATCGATGTGGTGGAGCTGCGTCGCCGGGTCGGCATGGTGTTCCAGCGCCCCAACCCGTTCCCCAAGTCGATATTCGAGAATGTGGCGTTCGGACTGAACATGCTCGGCCTGCACGATCGCGGCGAGCTCTCGGCACGGGTCGAGGACTGCCTGCGCCGCGCCGCGCTCTGGGATGAAGTGAAGGATCGGCTCGACCGTTCCGCGCTGCAGCTCTCGGGCGGGCAACAGCAGCGCCTGTGCATCGCCCGTTGCCTGGCCGTGGAACCCGAAGTGATCCTCATGGATGAGCCGGCTTCTGCGCTCGACCCCACTGCGACCGCGCGCGTCGAAGAACTGGTGCTGGAGTTGAAAAGCCGTTACACGATCGTTGTGGTGACCCATAATATGCAGCAGGCGGCCCGCATCTCGAACCAGACGGCCTTCATGCTGCAGGGGGAGCTCGTCGAGTTCGACGAAACACGCCGGATGTTCACGAGCCCTCGGGCGAAGCTCACCGAGGACTACATCACGGGCCGCTTCGGCTGAGCCATTGCGGGGCAGGAGTTCTCTTGGAACGACATTTCGAACACCAGATCGAAGAGCTCCAGCAGCAGCTGTTGCTCATGAGCGGGCGGGCCGAGACCATCATCCGCAAGGCGCTCGAATCCATGGAGCGCCGCGATATCGCGTTGGCCGAAGAGGTCATCCGCGACGATCGGGCGATCGACCGCATGGAGATCGATATCGAGGAGCGCTGCATCCAGCTCCTGGCGCTGCAGCAGCCACTCGCACGCGACCTGCGGCTCATCACCTCGGCGCTCAAAATCTCGAATGACCTGGAGCGGGTCGGCGACCACGCGGTGAACATCGCGGGTTGTTCGCGCGACCTGGCCCGACTGTCCGCCGCGCACCCGCTGCCGGAGCTGCCCAAGCTCGCCGAGGCTGCGATCGGGATGCTCCGGGAGGCGCTCGACTGCTTCGTGCGTCGTGACGCGGAGGCCGCTCGGTTGCTGGTGCGCCGCGATGACGAGGTCGATGCGCTCAATCGTTCGGTGTTCGCCGAGATGATGGCGCGCATGATCTCGGACCCCCAGCAGGTCGAGCACTCCATGACCCTCGTGCTCGTGGGGCGGAACCTCGAGCGGATCGGCGATCTTGCCACGAACATCGCCGAGGAAGTGGTGTTCATCGCCGAAGCGCGGGTCATCAAGCATCACGCCGAGGATCCTCAGCGCGACGAGTTCAGCCGCAGCTGACGCGCGGCTTCAACGCGGCGGCACGCTCGGCATCAAAGTGGCGTTGCGCGTGGTCCGCACGCGCGGCACCACAGCGAGCAGCCACAGTCCCCACGCCAGGATCCACAGCGCCGCCGCGGCAGCATGCGCGTGGATCGCGCCGCTTCCTGTCGCCCACCCCGCGGCCACGCGCGTCACGACTGCGAGAATCGCAAGTGTCACCACGGGACCCGTGAGCACCGCGTGCTCCGCCGCGAGCCCATGGCCTCCGTGACTGACCACCACACGCGAGGCGATGCCAAGCGTGAGCAACCCGTAGCCGCCGGCGAATACCAAGTGCCACGCGGCGATCTGCTGTTGGGGCAGCAGGGCCGCGAGCCACAGACCAACGAGTACACACCACCCCGAGCTCCATAGGCACGCACTGAGTCGCTCCCGTCGTCCCGGGAGTTTCCAGAGTTTCCAAGCGAGCAGGCCGCTTGCTGTGGCGCCGATGGCGCGCAGCCATGCTCCCGGCCCCGGCTGCCCGAAGGCTTCGCACGCGAGCGCGCCGACCAACGCGAGCGCGACCGTGAGGACGAAGAGTCGGCGAGGCTTGCGCTCGCCGGCCTTGGCGATGCCGGTGATCGTGAGCGGCTCGGCCATGGCCGAGAATGTGGGCACCAGCAGTCCACCCAAGCCAAGGACCAGCGACAACACCATGCCGAGCGACAGCATCCGCATGAAGAAGTGCGGGGCGGGCTCGGCCACCCAGCCCATGGCCGAGAGGGCGCCCCCGGTCGTGCCGGCCAGGCCGAGCACAAGGCCCACGCCGACCAGGGCGAACTCCTCGGGCGGGGCGGCTCTGCCCGCGCGCAGCCGCGAGCCCAGCGAGAACAGCAGGCAGCCCAACGCGCCGGCAGCGAATGCATGCGCCAGCGCGACCTGTCCCAAGTGGACGCTGATCGCGAAGCCGGCGATGGCCACGCAGATGCGCTGCAGTTCGGCGCGACGACAGCGCGCGCCGTGGGTGAATGCAGGCATCGCCGTGAGCAGGAATCCGGCAACGAAGCACAACTCGAACCCTTCGATCATGAGCGAGCGATGCCGCTCCGCGGGGTATCCCGGTGCGCCCAGGGCGGTCAGCAACCACGGCAGCACTCCAAGTATCCCGAGCGCTGCGCCGGCGGGGAACAGCACGCGGTAGGGCTCGACGGCGATTCGGGCGGGGGCTCCGCTCATTCAAGGGTCTTGCTGAACCGTCGGGTGGCGAACCAGAAGTACGCCACGGCGAACAATGCGAGCGCCAACGCCTGGGGCCATAACTCGCTCATCCCCACACCTTTCAACACGATCCCACGGATGAGCTGCAGGTAGTAGGTGAGCGGTAGCAGCGCGCCCACCCACTGCGCCGGCGCCGGCATGGCCTCGCGCGGGAACATGAAGCCGGACAGCAGCACATTGGGGAGCATGAACAGCATGGCGGTTTGTGACACCGCCGCCTGCGTTCGGCCGAGCGTGCTGATGAACAAACCAAGTCCGAGATTGGCAACGATGAACAGGAAGGTCGCGCCATAGAGGGCGAGCAAGGGGCCGCGCAGCGGCACGCCAAAGACGAAGTGGCCTGCGATCAGCACCGTGGTCATCTGGATGTAGCCCACCAGCACATAGGGCGCGATCTTGCCCAGCATGATCTCCCATTTGGCCAAAGGGGTGACGATGAGCTGTTCCAGTGTGCCCGTCTCGCGTTCGCGCACCACCGTCAGGGCCGTGATGATGATGAGGATATTGCTGAGGATCATGCCGATGATGCCCGGCACGATGAACACCGAGGTCTTGAGCGCGGGGTTGTACATGGGGCGCACGCGGACATCGACCGCGGGGCCAAGGCTCGATGCTGCGCCCGCTCTGCGCTGCGCGGTTTCCAGATTGATGCGCTGACCCACCAGTTGGGCGGCGCCGATCGCGCTCTGCGACGCGCTCGGGTCACTCGCGTCGACCAGCACTTGCACGGGGGCCGTGCGCCCACGCTTGAGATTCTGTGCGTAGTCCGACGGAATCACCACGGCGGCACGGGCATGGCCTTCGTCCACCTGACGCAGGGCCTCTGCGTACGAGAACGCTTCGCCGTGTCGGACGAAGTTGCCGGTCGCGGTCAGGCGTTGCACGAACGCCCTGCTCTCCTGGGTACGGCTCTGGTCGAACACGGTGGTGGGCAGGTTGCGCACATCCGTTCGGATCGCGTAGCCGAAAGTGAGCAATTGGATGACCGGCACGAGGAGCACGAGTCTCAGCGTCGCCGGGTCGCGGCGCATCTGCACGAACTCCTTGCGGATCATGGAGCGCAGGCGCGCGTGGTTCATAGGTCGGACTCCTGCAGCGACACGAAGATGTCCTCGAGCGAGCCTCCGCCGAACGCTTGTTTCACCTCGGCGGGGGTGCCCACGGCCTTCAAGTGCCCACGCGACAGGAACGCCAGCCGGTCGAAGCGCTCGGCTTCGTCCATGTAATGGGTGGTGACGATCATGGTGGTGCCTTCCGCGGCGCGCTCGCGGATGATCTCCCAGAACAGTCGCCGGGCCGCGGGGTCCACGCCAGCGGTGGGTTCATCGAGGAAGACCACCTGTGGCCCATGCATCATGGCGCTGGCCAGCGCGAGGCGTTGCTTCTGTCCGCCCGACATGACGCCGGCGAGTCGGCCACCGATCTCCCCCAGACGCATGGAACGCTTGGCCCACGCAATGCGCTCGGAGCCGCGCTCCAGCCCGTACACGCCGGCGTAGAACTCGAGGTTCTCGTCCACCGTGAGGTCCCGATACAGCCCGAAGGCCTGCGACATGTACCCGATGCGCGCCTTCACTTGGTCCGGTTGCGTGCCCACATCCGCGCCGGCCACCGTTGCACTGCCGGCGTTGGGAGTCATGAGCCCGCACAACATGCGGATGGTGGTGGTCTTGCCCGAACCGTTCGGCCCCAGGATCCCGAAGATCTCCCCTCGCAGGATGGTGAAGGTGACATTGTCCACGGCGACGAACTTGCCAAAGCGCTTGGTGAGGCCGCGGACCTCGATGACAGGTGCGGCGTCACTCATGGGGTGTGCGCGAACACCGCGTCGGCAGGAAGGCCGGGCTTGAGCATTCCGTGCGACGGCGCCAGCGCGACCTTCACCGCGAACACCAGATTGGCCTGCTCTTCTTCGGTGAGCGCCGCTCGGGGCGTGAACTCGGCTTCGGTCGCGATGCTGACCACGCGGCCTGGATAAGTCTGTCGGGAACCGATCGGCCGGACCTGCACCACCGATCCCAGGCGCACGCCCGGGAGTTCGGGGGCGGACAGGTAGACCCGGATCCACAACGACTCCGGGTCGCCGAGCGTGACCACGGGCACGCCCGCCGTGACCACCTCACCGACATCGAAGTTCTTGAGCAACACCACGCCATTGCGAGGCGCGCGCAGCACCAACTCGCCTGCGCGGCTGCGGGCGCCTGCGAGCGTTGCGAGCGCGGCCCTGGCGGCATCGTTGGCAGCGTTCACCTGCATGCGACGGAAGCCCTGTTCCTGGATGCGCAGCTGTTCACTCGCGGCTCGAGCCCTCGCTGCGGTGGCATCGCGGCGCGCACGCGTGCGGTCCAGTTCGGCCTGGGCGATGACCTGCCCTTTCGCCAGTTGCTCGGCACGCTGGAAGTCCGCCTCGGCCAGGCGGCGTTCGGCCTCGGCGGCGGCCAACTCGGCCCGGGCCATGGTGACTTCAGCCGGCCGTGCGCCCGAGGCGAGGTCCCTGGCCTGGGATTGGGCGCGGTCCGCTTGCGCGATCTGCGATCTCAGCTCCGCGGCCACTTCCCCGCGATCGAGCACGGCGAGCGTGTCGCCGGCGTGCACCGTGTCGCCCTCGCTCACCGACAGGGTCACCAGGCGCCCTCCCACGAGCGAGGCCACATCCACCTCGTCGAGCTCGATCGTCCCGGAGCCCTTCGTTTCCTTCTGGCACGCAAGGATCGGCAGCGCCACCAGGAGCAGGGTGGCGAAAGCCATGGCGTGCCGATGGCTCACAAACGAACGTCCGGCAGTAGCAGGTCGATCCGCCCGAGGACCGCCGCGCGCAGCGCTTCGTGGGTGTCGAGGCCCGCGTCGCGCAACGGCAGCGGAATGGCGCCGCCACCCAGCGTGTCGCCACTCACCACTTCGAGCCGCCCTGCGCAGCGCAACACGAACGCGAGCGGGCCGTGCTCGTGTTCGGCGGCTTCGTCGATGCGATCGCGCGTGACCACCGCGAGATAGCCCGCAGGCAGACCCTTCACACGCGCGGCCTGCACCGAGTCGAGTGGGAAGGCGAACGGTCGACGCAGGCGCACGAATCGTTCGCGGGCTCGCGCGGCGTCATGTCCATAGATCGAGGGGTCCAGGCTGAGCGTGTTGACCACGCATTCGGCGGGCGGACGCACGCCATCGCCCGGATCGATCGCTGCGGCCAACACCGGCACCCGCAAGCGCCCCGCGTCGCGCGCGGCCCCGCCGCCGTCGGTTGCGGCGGAGTCCGCCGAGGGCTCGAACCCGCGCCGGAGTTGCTCCCATGCGGACAACATCGCGTCGTGATCGGCGCGGCCATTGCGGCCCCGGCTCTTGACGCGGGCCCAGGCGCGGTAGGTCGCCTCGTGCTCGCCATCGCCAAGCGCAGTGCTGATGCGCACGGCGACTTCCTCGGACGGCACCTTGCGGCCATTCTCGATATTGAACAGGAATGACGGCGCCAGCCCACCCGAGGATTCGGACAGCTTCTTGAGCGACCAACCGAGGGCCAGTCGCAGCGAGCGGATACGCGCCGCGACAGGATCGTCGACGCGTGCCCTCGCTGCCGGGAGTGTGCGTTCGGACATGGAGCGCAAGTTAGGACATTCTCTCGCGGGACGCTAGCCCGCCTTGTCGCGTGCGAGCGCCCCCCATACGCTCGCGGGGTTCGCCGCCCACATCCCGATCAGGAGGTTCCATGTCTCGTCCCTCGTTCGCCGTGCTCGTGTGCGCTGCGATGCTGGCCTGCGCGGTCACGGCCCTGGCGGCCGCGCCCACCCAAGTCCCTGCGAGCCGTGCGCCAGCGCTGTCCCCGACAACATTCAAGGTCGAGCGCGACACCCTCGAGAATGGCCTCACCGTGCTGTACCACGAGGACCACAGCGTTCCTGCAGTGTGTTTCTGGCAGTGGTTCAAGGTGGGCTCGCGCAACGAACGCCAGGGCATCACCGGCCTGTCGCACTTCTTCGAACACATGATGTTCAACGGTTCAGCGAATGTGGCGCCCAAGGAGTACGACCGACGGCTGGAATCGCAGGGGGCTTACTCCAACGCGTTCACCAGCCACGACATGACCGCCTACTACGAAGAAGGCGGCAGCCTGGCGCTGGAGACGATGTTCGAGCTCGACGCCGATCGCATGCGCGCGCTCTCGTTGTTGCCCGCCATGCTCAAGTCCGAAGTCGAGGTGGTGCGCGAGGAGCGCCGTTTCCGCACCGACAACTCGGTGCCGGGGCTGCTCGATGAAGCGCTGTATTCCACCGCGTTCTTCGCCTCGCCCTACGGTTGGCCGGTCGTGGGTTGGATGAACGATCTGGAGCGCATCACGCGCGACGAGATGGTGAGCTACTTCCGCACCTACTACGCGCCCAATAACAGCATCCTGATTGTGGTGGGGGACTACGACGCGAAGACCATCCGCGAGCGGGTCCGCAAACACTTCGCTTCGATTCCGCGGCAGCCACCCCCGCCTCGTCCGGTCAACAGCGAACCCGAGCAACTTGGGGAACGTCGCGCGCAAGTGCACTACCCGAGTGAGACGGTATCGTTCCAGGTGGGCTACAAGGCGCCGTCGGTCCAGAGCCCGGACGGCTATGCGCTGCAGTTGCTGGCCACGATCCTGTCGCAAGGCGAGTCCTCACGGCTGCACCAAGCGCTCGTCTACACCCAGCGGATCGCGCTGTCCGC
>JANLOU010000065.1:0-9590 GCA_031366735.1 Candidatus Eiseniibacteriota bacterium | reverse complement strand
CGCCTTGGATCGCGACCGCGCCATCCCAGCGCGAGCCCGACGATCAACAGCGGCGCTCCCAACTTACCCAGCAGGAACACGATGGCGCCGCGCACCACTGGCACCACGGTGCCGAAGGTCACATGCTGGCGGCCGGCGTGGTAGGCGAAGTGTCCCGAGGCGCCTTGCGTCTCCGGGTGCAGCGCCGCCGGGAGTTCGAGCCCGATGAACACCACGCCGAAGCCGAGCGCGAAGCGTGCGAGCGAACCCCAGCGCGCACCGGAGAGCATCAGGTAGAGCCCTGCGATGGGCGCGATCAATGCCAGCGTGGGCCGACTCGCCGCGGCCAGCGCCAACCATACGCCCGCCCAACCTGCGCGCGATTGCAACAGCGCCAGCCAGCCCGCGAGCAGGAACGCGGTCGCCTGCGCGTAGTCCATGGTCTGCGTGGCCTGCACCCAGAAGGCCGGGCTCAGCGCGAGGCCCAGCGCCAGCAGTCCCGGCCGCGGATGCTGCAGTCGGCGGGCGATGCGCCAGAACAACCATGCGGCGGTCAGCCCTGCCACTGCCGCAAGCAGGTTCGTCGCGAACGGACCCAGCGGTAGGAGCAGTGCGAGCGGCAGTTCGAATGCCGGGAACCCTGGCACGCGGGACGGCTGGTAGGCGCCGGTCGCGCGGGTGTGCAGCGCCGACACCACATACCGCCACGCATCCTCGTCCGAACCATAGCCGTGGACCAGCAGTGGCCAGCGCGTGGCCAGAAGCGCAACGCCCAACAAGGCCAACATGGCGGGGGAGGCCGAGGAGTTGCGGGAGGACGGGCGCATGCGCACAGCATAGGGGGCGGCGGGAACGAGGGCCACCGCGCTCGTGGTTCGGTCTGGGTGTTGGCCCGCGCCGGGGCTACACTTGGGGAGTTCCGGGCATTGTCGCGCTTCCACGCCACGAGGTGAGCCTGTCGCACCCCATCGCACGCTCCGCGGCGAGCGCGTGTATATCAAAGTCGGCGCAACGCAGGTGGTCGCGTTCCTGGACGACGAAGTCATCAGCGACCCACGCGAGATCGAGTGCAACGATCCCAAGCGTGGGGTGAACTGGGTGTTGACCCTCTACAATCTGGGGCGCTGAGTCGCGCCTGACCGGGCGGTCAGCGGCCCTGGATCCGCACACCGAAGCGTCGTAGGATTGGTTGGATCGGGGTCACGATCGCCGCACCGGTGTTGGTGCCGCCGATCACAATGCCCACCGGGCGCACGCCCGCGCGCGTCACCACGAGCGAACCGGAATCCCCCAAGCCCCCGAAGTCGCGCGTGGTCATGATCTGGCCCACATAGCGCACCGTGCCACTGGGGAAGGTCACCTTCACCGTGACATCGATCGCTTTGACCCGAGCCTGGGTGAGGCCGGTGGTGCGCCCGTACTTCTGCACTTCCATGTCGAGCGTTGCGGCAATCGGATCGGACGCGGGAGCGCCATAGCCATCCGCAAGTGTGGCGGGCAGAATATCGATGCGCGGATCCAGTCTCGCGATGGCGGCATCCATCACATTCGCGCCCTGATTGCCGAACACCAGCGGCTCGAACTCCGCCAGCGTCGCCACCCGGAAATCCGGCCCCAGCGGGCTACAGGCCGCCGAGCCATCCACGCGGCTCGGTTGCACGATCGGCTCGCCGATCGCGGCAGCATTCAATCGCGCGAAGACATGGTTCGCGCACAGGATGTATCGGCGGCCATCGGGCTTCTCGACGAACGCGCCAACCGTTCCTGGAAGGCACTCCGCGTCATTGCCAACCGAAGCCCCCATGGGCACCGGGCGCAACCGATCGGTGAGCGCGTAAGGTCGGAAGATCCCCGTCTGTTCGGTCACCACGCGGGCGCCGGCGAGTTGGCCCGGCACCGCGACCTGGGCTTGGCTGGTGTACACGCGGATCGCGGCGGACCCATCGGAGGCGATCTCCACCGCGTGGCCCTCGACCCCATCGATCTGCTCGAGGTAGTCCGCCATCCGCGCGTTCACCGCTTGGACGAGCGCGACCTGAGTGGAGCGGCTGGGAGCAGGGGTGGGAGCGGTGGACGCGGCCTGGTCGGTCGAGCAGCCGGCGAGCGAGGTGGCGAGCGCCATGGCGGCGAGCATGGATCCAAAGGCGGATCGTGACATATCCGGACTCTCCTGGTTGGAAGGATGAGTGCGGGCCGAGGGGGCGGCCATCGAGCAGTGTCTACAAACAGAATAAGCGTCATCCGCTGCGGCCTTAGGCAGCGCGGGCCCCGGATCGGGGCGACGATCAGCGCACGCGCAGTACGCGCGCCACCTGCGTGTGCTCGGCTGCGGTGATCCTCACGAAATACAATCCGGGACCGGCGGCGCGTCCGGAATCCTCTCGCCCGTCCCACTGCAGCGTCTGCGAGCCGGAGTCCATGCGGCGTGCGCCCAGGTCCCGCACGCGTCGGCCCGCCAGATCCAGTACCTCGGCGGTGACCCGTTGGGCGCGCGGCAGGATGAATCCGATCCGCACAGCGTCGCGATGGGGATTGGGCCAAGCCTCGAGGTTCACTCGCGCGTCCGGTGCGATGGCGTTGAGCGCCGCTGTCGAAACGGTGGTGTATTGCGTCCCTGGGATGGACCGCAGGCTCTTGGGCGCGTAGCCCAGATTCGCGCGGCCGGCCCCAAGTCCAGGGAGGAACTGATTCCCGATCAGGCCATCGGGCTGCACGATCATCGCCATCAGCTTGATGTCGGCGCCGGGGCCGGCCAGCAGCAGGTCGCCCCATGGCAACAACGCTTCGAGCCCCTGGGTCGCAGTGGCGGCGTTCGTGGCGCTGGCAGCGGTCACCCCGGCGCGGTTGCTATCGTTGAACGCGGCCTGCATCCCGTTGGCGTTGCTCCCCCCCGAGAGTTCCGGCAGTCCCGTGTTCATCACGCTCGCGCCGATGTACCGCTTGGTGCCGCCGCCGCCGGTGGCCAGCGCGACCTGGTCCACATAGACATTGCCGCCGTAGCCGTTCAGCCACAGCAGCACATCGGGCGTGAAGCCGTTGTCCATGATCAGCCCGTCAAGTTGCGCCAGGCCCGAGGGCGGTGCACCGAAACTGCTGGTGCGCAGCGTGTCCTGCCCCCCGCTGCGGGTGTCCAGCAGCAGCACCAGCGCAGTTCCGTCGGTCGCCAGATTGCCGGTGATCCCCACTTCAAGCCCGCCCACGCCGGCGCGGGCATACAGTTGATCCAACTCATTGATGTTGTCGCCGAGCCCGGTGGCATTGTTCTGCGTGAGCACCACCGCCGCGGCGGCGAAGTCGGCTGGGATGTTGCGGCCATCCCGACTCGAGGGCGCGGTGGGGGGCGGCAGGATGAGCGCTGCGTTCAGAATCACCCAGCTGTATGCGGGCAGCGACAGCGGATACGCGGCCTTGTTCGCCAGCGTGAGCGTGGCGTAGCTACTACCCGTCACCACATCGCGCACGACGCTGGCGCCATTGGCGAGCCCGAACCGCGACAGGTCCAGCGTGGCGCTGACCGCATTGGCCGACAGGTTGATGGCCACCAGCAACGATTCCTGACCCGAGGCATGGCGCGCGAAGGCCCAGACCGCGCCGCTCGAGTTGGGGACCTCGGCATAGACGCCCCGCCGCAGCCCCACATGTTCGCGGCGCGCGCGGATCAACCCGCGGTAGGTCTCGAGCAAGGAACCAGCGACGCCGGTCTGTTCCTCGACCGAGCGGCCATCGTTGTCGCGCGCATACCGGTTGGTGTAGGCCTGTGAGTTGAGGATCCAGTAGTTCGACATCGGGGCGCTCGCGACGGCCTTCCACTTGAACGGTTCACGGAACGGGATGTCGTTGGCGTCGGTGCCGTAGTTGGCTTTCACGCCCTTCATCCCCAGTTCGTCGCCGTAATAGATCACGGGTGGGAAGGGCTGCGTCATGAGCACCGCGGCGGCCACCCGGTTGCGACCCGGCACATCCCCGGTCGCCGAGGCGAGCCGGTCCACATCGTGGTCGCCCAGCGTCGCGAGGTAGGTCCGACCCGCGGGCAGTGAAGCGAGCGTGGAGCGCATCTCGCTGTAGAGCGAGGCGGCGCTCTGGTTCGCCAAGGCGCTGCGGGCCGCGAACTCGAAGGGTTTGGTGAACGCGGCGTCATGCGCCGTCAGCAATTCACCCCCATGCGAGCCCCAGTCCGCCTGCTCGGCGAAGGTGAACACGCTGGGCTGCACGGTCTGCAGCGCCGACTTCCATGTGTTCCACCAGCCCATGGTGTAGCCGTAGCCCTCGTCCTGCAGCACATGGTCCAAGCGGTAGCCGTCGATGCCATCGGCCGGATCGCCATCGCCGTTCGGATCGAGCCAGTGTTGCGTCCAACCGGTGAGCAGCCCCGTCACGGTCGGGTTCGTCAGTCGCCACTTGATCTGGCCCACCGAGGCGCCATTCCAAGTGGTGAAAGTGCCACCGTCGTACGCCGTGTTGCCGGCGTTCGTGTAGGCCAGGTAGCTGGTGTAGGGCGAGGCCGGATTGCCGAAAGAGTTCTGGAAGTAGGTGCTGCCCTGCGACACATGATATGCGACGAAATCCAAGAACACCTTGACGCTGTCCTGATGGGCTTGGCGTACGAAGTCCAGGAACTGCGGCTCGGTGCCGAAGCGCGGGTTCAGCAGATTCGCGGGCATGTGCTGATAGCCATGGTAGGCGGGCGAATCGAAGATCGGCGTCATCCACACCGCGGACACGCCCAAATAGCGCAGGTAATCGAGGCTGGCCTGCATGCCTCCGAAGTCGCCGAAGCGATTCGCATCGTTGTCCGAATCACGCCACGCGATGGGCATGAACTGGTAGAAGATGTCATCGAGCGGATCGCGCGAGGCCAATGCATCGGCGGCCGGAAGCGCCCGCCCTGAGCCATCGAACAGCGCCAGATTCTCGCCGGACGATCCCTGCCCCGGCGCGCTGACCGCCTCGGGCGCCCAGTAGAACACGCCGCGCCCACGACCCTGCGGCAGCCGTCGCACGATCTGGGTGATGCGCTCCACGAACTGCGCCTGGCCCACCGGGGTGGCGGGGAAGCCGGGGAGCAACTGGCTGGCAAGCCCGACCACGTTCGTCGTGCCATCCAGCGCAGCGAGCGTCCACGGATAGGCCGTCTCGGCGACCACCACATCGCGCTGGTAGCGGGTCGCGAGCAAGCTGAGCGTGGCTTCGAGCTGCGCGAGCGAGCCATGCCACCATGGGTAGTACGAGACGCCGATCACATCGAAGGGCACGCTCGCGTCCACCATATGGTCATAGAACTTCTGCGCGCCGGCAGCATCGCCGCCGCGATCGATGTGCAGCATGATCGGGACCTTCGCGCCCGGCGAGCCTTCGCTCACTCCCAGCGCTGCGGCCGACAACATCGCGGTGAGTCGGCCCCACTGCGTGGGCGTGTCGAAGCTGCCCTCGACGCGACCGGTGTCCCACAGCATCCCCGCGGTGATCTCGTTGCCGAGCTGCACCATGTCGGGGCGTGCGCCGCGTGCCACCAAGGTGGCGATCACTTCCCGCGCATAGCGCCGCACGCTGTCCTGCAGCACGGCCGAGGAGAGCGCATTCCAAGCGGCGGGTTTGCTCTGATGCGTCGGGTCCGCCCAGGTATCGCTGTAGTGCAGGTCGAGCAGCACACGCAGGCCCTGCGCCCGGGCGCGCACGGTGAGTTCGGTGACCTCGGCGAGGCCACTTCGGCCAGCGGCGGGCGAATGCCAGAGCCGCACACGCACCCAGTCCATGCCGTGCCGCTGGAGGACCGTGAGCGCATCGCCAGCACCGAGTGAGTCGCGGTAGGTGGCGCCCGCCGCTTCGAGTCGCGGCAACGCCGAGAGGTCCGCGCCCGCGGTGATCGCTCGAGCGAAACCATTCGCCCCGGGCAGCGCCTGCGCGGACATGGATCCAAGCAGGCTTGCACCCAGCGTGAGGCCGAGCGCGATGAGGGCGGGCAGGGTGCGGGGCATCGGGAGCCTGACTTGGAGGGCCGCGGGAATCGCCGTGGACCCCGTGAGTCTAGGCCTGTACCGCCCGATCAGCCAGCGGCCTTGCGCACCCAGCCCAGACAGTCCCCGCGCTGCGAAACCAGCCTGCGCCAAGTGGCCAGCGCCTGGATCGCCTCTTCGTGGGCGCGGTCGCGCTTCTCGGGCTTCTTGCCTTCCTCGCCGAGCGCACGCCGCATGCTGTACGCCACCCATGGCAGCCGTGCACCCAGCGCAGCATCGACCAGCAGGCTGGCGCGTTCGGTGATCGTGCCACCTGCTTCGCGGTAACCCTTGAGCACCGAGGTGAAGCGGATGTGGTCGAGCGAGCCCTCGCCGTCCTCGCTCCAGTCGAATGCTGCGCGCACGACCTCGAGTTCGGGATGGATCCACCCGGCCGCTTCCCAATCGATGAGCGCGGGCTCACCCGCCGTGGTCCACAGCACATTCCCCGGATCGAGATTGCGGTGACTCGCCACCGTGGGACGCGTCCAACTGCGCGCCGCGATCTCGGCCTGCGCGTTCACCTCGCGCATCGCGCCGCGCGTGGTGGCAAGGTCGGTGGTCCAAGGTGCGCCGGTCGAAGCTGCGGTGCGCGTCAACCCGGTCCATGTGGCTTCGGGCACGAACGGTTCCTCGACCATGCCCAATCCCTCCAGCCCCTGTTCGGAGGCATGGATGGTCTGCAACTCGCGCCCGATCCGATGCGCATGCGTCTTGGCGACATCCGCGGGTGCGAGCATGCCGCCCTCGACCCAGGGGAACACGAGCCAATGCTGACCCGCGTCGGCCTGCACAGGTTCGCCCTTCTTGGCGAGCGCACCCACTGCGCTCACGCCGTGCTTGGCCAACGAGGCGGCGAGCCGCTCCGAGGCGCGGTAGCGGTCGAGCATGCCGTCCTGTTTGGTGATCGCGCGCTGCAACTTCTTGAAAAGGTAGGAGCCCTTGGCGGTGTTCACGCGCCACGCTTGGTGCAGCAGTCCGCCACGCACGGGGCGCGGTCGGTCGGTGGGGGCGCCAAGTCCCAGGACAGCACAGAGGCGAGTGTAGGCGTCTTCCATGGGTGCAGAGTCCCATTGTGAGGCGAATCGAGCAACCCGGTCGGTTTGCTCGCTCCGCTGGGGCTGGGCGAGACTGCGGGAACAGGAGGGTTCGCATGCAGCTGGATTCCGCTCGGGAGCTCAAGTCCAATCTGGTCGCGCTGGCTCGGTCACGCACGCTGGCGCTGGTCAGACGCGCCTCGCACAGGCTGGGAGTGACGGCGCCGGCAGCGGGGCGAGCAGGGGTGGCGACCCCCCGGACCGGCGTGGCGTTCGGTGTGGCCCCCATGCCCGGCCGCGCGCGCGAGTACCGCCTCGCGGTGCGCGTCATGCATCGCGGCGCCGGTTGGGCGCGGTCGCTGCTGCAGCGCGTTCCGGGGCTGGCCGAGCGCGAGATCGACTTTGCCGAAGGGGTGCGCTATGCGCCACGCGCACGGAATGCGCCGAAGCCCCCGCGCGGCGAAGCGGTGCTGCAGGCGGGCGGCTCCTGTGGCCACCCGAACATCACGGCGGGGACCCTTGGCGCGTTCGTCGAGGACGAGCGGCGCTACTACGCGCTCAGCAACAATCATGTGCTGGCGGATTGCGATCAGGCCAAGCTCGGCGACGAGATCTGGCAGCCCGGCCCCTACGACATCAAGCGCGGCAAGCATCAGGTGATCGCGCACCTGTCGCGCTTCAGTGCGCTCGACCCCCGCCGCACCGATGGCGTGGATGCGGCGATCGCGGAGCTCGATGGCGAAGTGTCCGAGTTCCTGCCGTGGGAGTACGAGGGTATCGGCGAGATGGACCCGCGTCCGATCGAGGATCGCTTCGCGGTCACGCGCGTGGTCAAGCGCGGTCGCACCACCGCGGTCACGCGCGGCAAAGTGAGCGCGTTCGAGTTGGACGGGGTGCGTTTGGATTACGGCACGCGGCTCGAGTCGCGCATCATCACATTCGACGATCAGCTCGAGTTCGTGCATCTGCAGCGCACGCGCGCATTCAGTCAGGGCGGGGACAGCGGCTCGCTCATCCTCGATCAAGCCACCTCGCGGCCCTATGCGCTGCTGTACGGTGGCGGGCCCGACGCCGAAGGCATCGACCGCACGCTCGCGCATTTCCTGCCGCTCGTGCTGAAGCGTCTGGGAGTGCGGATGGTGTCGCCATGAGCGTTGGCTCGCGCCGTGTGGCGGCTGCCCGACGCGCCAAATCGCGTTTGGCCCGGTTGTTCCAAGCATGCGATTGGTTTCTGGGCGTGGGAATCGTGCCGGATGCGAAGCACGGCATCGGACTGCGCATCGATGTGCGCCCCAGCGCCGAGGTCGATAGCGCCGCGTTGCCGGATCAGTTCGAGGGACTCCCCGTGAGCGTGGTGCGGATCGAGCAACGCGAGCCGCGCGGATGAGGCGTTCGCGCACAACGGCTCTGCTCGATTAGACTCGCGTTCACCGCGACGGTCAGCCATCCGGCCACGCTGGTCCCGGAGTCCGCGCATTCCGCGGCGAAACCGCGGAATCTGTTGCACTCAGACCGCATCACAAGCCCACTTCCAAAACGAGCAATCCAGCTTCCACGCCCTCGGCGCGTGCCCAGGAGTCTCCCGGATATGAACAAGCGCATGCTCCAGATGTTGGCGATCGTCGTTGTGATCGTCGGCATTCTTGGCTTCATCAAGTTCAAGCAGATCTCCGCAGCGATGGCCGGTGGCAAGGCGTTCCAGCCGCCGCCCGAAACCGTCACAACCGTGGTCGCTGCGTCGGACCATTGGGCCACCACACTCGATGCCGTGGGTAGTGTCGAGCCCGTGCAGGGCGTCACTCTGAGTGCGGATCTGCCTGGCGTGGTCCAGCGGATCGCGTTCGAATCCGGGCGGCGCGTGTCCAAGGGGCAACTCCTGGTCGCGCTCGACTCCCGCCAGGAACGCGCGCAGTGGGCGTCCGCAGCGGCGCGTCGCGACCTGGCCAAGCTGAACCTGGAGCGCTCCCGCACGCTGCTCGCACAACAGGCGATCGCTCAGGCCGACTTCGACCAGCTCTCGGCGTTGTACAAGCAGGCCGAGGCTGCCGCCAATGAGGTGCAGGCGAACATCGATCGCAAAACGATCCGGGCGCCGTTCTCGGGAGTTGCCGGCATTCGTCAGGTGAACCTGGGTGAGTATGTCCACACCGGGGACCCGATCGTGCCATTGCAGTCGGCCGACGCGGTATTCGTGGACTTCTCGGTGCCGCAACAGAGCATGCGCGCGCTCAAGGTCGGCGCGGTGGTGCACGCCTCCGCGGACAGCGGCGCCGGCAGCCAGTTCACCGGCCGGATCACCGCGATCAATCCGGTGGTGGATGAGGCCACGCGCAATGTCCAGGTGCAGGCCACCTTCCCGAATACCCGCGGCGCGCTTCGCGCCGGCATGTATGTGACGGTCAAAGTCATCCTCGGCAGCAACGACGCCGTGGTGGCGTTGCCCACGACGGCGATCAATTACGCGCCCTATGGCAATTCGGTCTTCATTGTCGAGGACATCAAGGGGCCGGACGGCAAGAGCTATCGCGGCGTGCGGCAACAGTTCGTGCAACTCGGCCGGCAACAGGGGGATCAGGTCGGC
>JANLOU010000053.1:0-3690 GCA_031366735.1 Candidatus Eiseniibacteriota bacterium | reverse complement strand
CCTCGGGCGCGACGACCACACCATCGCCTGGCCCAAGCCCGTGCGGCCCCGCTGGATGGATGAGCGCACTTACGCCGCGCTGCCCGCCTTCGGGGCAGGTGCCGGGCAGGAATCGCGTGGCCTGGAACTCACCACTGGTGCGTTCGTCCGCGCGCCCTTTCCGGCGCATCCCGAGTGGGACTGGGCGCAGGGGTATGGCACCGCGGCGACCACGGCCGACTTCGATCTCCAACTTGTCTCAACCAGCGCGGCGCGCGACAAAGGGCAGGTGCTCGCCAATATCAACGACGGCTTCACGGGTGGCGCGCCCGATCTGGGATGCTACGAGGTGGGCCGCGTCGTGCCGTGGTATGGCCCGCGGGCGAGCCGAGTGGTGGATGTTCCCGAGATTCCGTTGCCCGAGGCGCTCGGTCTGCGTTTGTCGGCCCCGAGCCCGAATCCCTCGCGCGGGCCCATCTCGTTCACGCTCGATGGCCGCAGCGGCGCGCTCGTGACGGTCCGGATCGTGGACATCGCCGGACGGCATGTGCGGATGCTGCACGCACTCGCCCCGCTCGCGCGAGGGGCGCATGTGCTGGAGTGGGACGGTCGCGACGACCAGGGAGCCCCCGTGCGAGAGGGGCTCTACCTGGTGTTGGCCAGAAGCGACGGCGAGTCACTGGCCCGCAAGGTCGCGATCCTGCGCTGAGCCGAAGCTGCGGTGTGCGAGTGGAGTCAGTCCAGCAGGACGATGTGCAGGCTCTTCTGGACGCTGCCACTGCGTAACCGGACCAGATACACCCCCGGCGCCACCCGGCGACCCGCGTCGTCCGTACGGGACCACGCCACCGAATGCGCACCGGCGGACATCACGGCATCGGTCAGTCGCGCCACACGGCGCCCGCCGGCATCGAACACATCGAGTTCGACGCGACGCGAGTCCGGCAGGTCGAAGCGCAGCACGCCGCCGCCCCGCGCGGGATTGGGGCCATGCGAGAACGCGATGGCGGTACTCGCCCCGGGAGTGACGGCGACCAACTCTGGGAACCAGCCCATGTCGTAGAACGCGAGCCGGGTGAGGTCCACGCTCTGGGTGAGATCCGGATTGATGGATGGCTCCATCAGGGCGTTGGGGAACGCAGACACATCCCAGTGCGACACGCTGGAGCCGGGCTGGCCGGGATTGGGAGCGAACATCAGCACGCGCCCGCTGTTATCGGTGCCGGCCAGATGGGCGGGGTCGAGTGAGAGGGTCGCGGTGACGGGGCCTGAGCCCAATGCGGTACGGATGGCGTTGCCGTTGGCCTGCGACACGCCGACCACCGGGATGCTCACCGTGGGCGCGGCGCCGCGCAGCTGCGGTTCGGGACCCGCCACATTGTTGATGATGATCGCCGCAATGGCGCCGGCGTTCTGGGCGTTGAGCGTCTGCTGCGCGAACGAGCAGGTCGAGCTGCGGTCCATCAGCGCGATCTTGCCCGAGACGGCCGCAGCGTTCACGAACGGCGTATTGCACCCATCGGTGGTGGTGCCCACTCCGTCGGCCACGAGCACGACGGCGCCCGTGGTTCCGCCCAGAGTGATGGCGGGGGAGAACACGCCCTGACCCGCGATGAAGTCGCCCACGATCGCCCCACTGGTGACCACATGCGCGCGTTTGCCCAGGAAGGTGCCCGCGTTCGCTGTGACCGCCGGGCCATCCCACACCAGATGCGTGGTGTTGAGCGCGGAGGTCACGCGTTCGGCCGGGGTCATCTCGATCCAGTGCTTGCCCGTGACATTGTCCAGCAGGTAGCGGTCGTAGATGCTGGGCTGACTCAGGTAGTAGTCCCCGGTGGTCTCGTCGGTGAGCGTCAGGAAGCCCAGCCCGTGCGCGAACTCGTGCAACAGCACGGGGAGCAGGTCGATGCCGCTGGCGCCTTCGTTGCCATCGTACCCGTAGTACCAGGAGCGAGAGGTCAGGCAGGTGGCTGTGCCCACGGACGAATTGAACTGGGCCTCGATGTCATCGAAGCCGGGCTCCAGATCGGAGCCGGTGAGCCGGTTGGCTTCGGCGGTCACATACCAGGTGGCGGGATAGCCGGCGCCGGGGAAGTCGGACTCGATCGTGTACGGCCCGGCGCTGCCGAGCACGCCGCTCGTGGTCGAGCAGGACAGGGGATCGAACGACGCACGCACGCGGATGGGCACCGAGCTGTTCAGGATGGCGTCCCAGATCTGGCCCGCTTTGGCGAATACATTGAGCCGTTGCTGCCCCACGGTGGTGCCGGGATTGCCTCCGACCGGAGCGACCACGGTGGGATCGTTGAATCCCTCGCCCGGGGAATCCAGATTCACGATGACGAATGTGGCGCGGGCGGGGCTGGCGGCGAACAGTGCCGCGAACAACACGAGCGATCCGATCGAGCGCAGACGCATGTCAGTGCCCCCCGCTCTGCGGTGCGCGCTCGAGCGCTTTGCGCGCGGCGGCCTCGGAATGCAGACATTCCTGCTGGAGTTGCCCATCGGCGCCGACGCGGACCACCGAATAGGAACGCAGCTTGCCCGCCAGGACCGCGAATCGCGAGCCATCGGCACGAGTGGAGATCTGCACACCGGCCAAAGGATTGCTGGTCCGCGGCGCGACCGCTGTGGCGCCAACGGCGGCCGGATCGGTCGCCTCGCCCGTATCGGGTTCGATGCGCATGCCGGGCGCGAGCGTTGTGGGGGTGACCGGTGCGCGCCACGGCAGTGGGTGCAGGCGCAGCAGGATATCGGTGGAGTGCGGCAATACGCGCGGGGCGGGAGCCGCTTGCGCGCCGCCGACGGTGGCGAGCAACAGGAAGACGGACACGAGTTTGTGCATGGCGTGGCCCTCCGAAAGGCGTGATGGAAACGGCGACCGCCGCAGATATCGCGGCGGTCGCCGAGGTCCCACGGTGAGGATTACTTCTGCAGGAGCCTACGCCGCTCCTTCTCCTTCTTCAACTCTTCTGTGTTCAGGACCTTGAACTCCACGCGGCGGTTCTTGGCCATGCCCGCAGCGGTCTTGTTCGTCGCGACCGGCACGCTCTCCCCATAGCCCTTCGCGGTGTACTGCTCGCGAGTGATCTGGGGGTACTTGCCCGTCAGGTAATCCAGCACCGCGCTGGAGCGCTTCTGCGACAGGTCCAGATTGTAGGCGTCCGAACCGCGCCAGTCCGCGTGTCCACCGATCTCGATCCGAAGGCGCGGCCACTGGATGAGTGTGGCGCCGATCTGGTCGAGGACCGGGAACGACTCGGGCAGGATGTCCCACTTGGCGGTCTCGAAGTGGATGTCGCGCTCGGTGATCCGGCCCTTGTCGAGGAGCTCGACTTCGCGCTCGGTCAACACGATCGGACAACCATCCTTGTCCACCTTGGCATCGGCCGGAGTGAACGGGCAGAGATCCCGGTCATCAGGCACGCCGTCGTTGTCGGCGTCGGTCACGAGCGAGCAACCGCGCGCGTCCACCGCCGTACCACTCGGGGTGTCGGCGCACTGGTCGATACCGTCCGGCACGCCGTCCCGGTCAGAATCCTTGGGACAACCGGCCGCATCCACCACGGCGCCCGACGGAGTATTGGGGCACCGATCAATGCCATCCGGAACGCCATCGCCATCGGAATCCTTCGGGCAACCGCGTTCGTCCACGGTCGAGCCCGACGGGGTGTTGGCGCACTGGTCGATTCCGTCGAACACGCCATCGCC
>JANLOU010000041.1:0-16528 GCA_031366735.1 Candidatus Eiseniibacteriota bacterium | reverse complement strand
CTCGCTCCTGACGCTCGGCATCGTCTTCATGTTGGTCTGCTACACACTGCGCCGTGGTGAGCGACTGCTCGCAGCCCCGCGCACCGCGCTGACCATTCCACTGATCCTTTTCACCGTGCTCACGGTGCTGAACTTCGTCCGCGGCATTCTGATGGATAACTCCCGACGGTTCGCTGGACTCGAGCTGCTGGCGGGGCTCGCCCTGGCCAGTGCGTTCCTGGTGGCGAATCGAGCCCGTCCCGGACATCTGCGGCTGTCGGCGGTCTGGCTTTGGATCACTTCGCTGGGGCACTGCGCACTCGGCTTCTACATCTATTCCATCTTGCATGTCCGAACCGGCAGCATCTACTTCACCCCGGTGCCGGGAGTGGTCGCAGCGCTGATGCTGAGCTTCGCTCTGCGTTCCCGGGACATGAAGACCGCCACGGGATGGGTGGTCGGGATGACGCCGTTGCTCGCGCATCAGTTCTTGTCGTTCACGCGTGGCTACTGGTTGGCATTTCTCGTGAGTTCACTCTTCACCGCCGTCGTTTTCCTCTGGGGACGGGAGCATCGCGCGGCCCGACTGCGTCGCGTTGGCCTTCTGTTCCTCATGGTCACGGTCGGCTCGGTCCTGGCCGCCACGATTCTGGCGCTCGTGTTCAACATCCGGGATCTTGGAACGCTCGCGCTCGACCGACTGAGCTCCTCGACTGGCACGCAGTACTCGTGGGAGACCTCCTCGAATGTCGTTCGGCTGGTCGAATACGCGAAAGTGCTCACGGAGATCGTGAAGGCACCGCTGTTCGGTCATGGGCTGGGCTATGCTTTCGTGGTGCGCGAGCCACTCCTGCTCAAGCTGCAGGAGCAGTGGTTCACGCACCAGAACTACCTGCTGGTGACACTCAAACAGGGATTGCTCGGGCTGGCGCTTTTCGTCTGGGCACTTCTCGCAGGCGTGCGGACGGGCTTGGACGGATTGCGTCTCAAGGATCCCGACTCGGTGGCTTGGTGCGCTGGCACTGCGGCCGCCACGGTGCACCTGATTGTGTACTGCAATGTCCACTTCCCTTTGGGTGAGGTGAACACCACTTTCACGCTCGCCTTCCTCTGGGGCGTCACCATGGCACTCGTGGGCCGGGAGACGATCGGGATTCGGTTCGGTCGTCCCCAGCCATGAACATCCTTTTCCTCGCAGCTCGCTTCCCATTTCCGCCAGACCGCGGAGACCGCATATCGAGCCATCACTTCATCCGCGCCCTCTCGCGCCGGCATCGAGTGACGCTCGCCGCGTTTGTGGATGGCACCGAACCGACCGGGGTGGTGGAAGCGATGCAATCGCTTTGCCCTCGGATCGAGCTGGTGCGGTTGCCCCGCAGTGTCTCGTGGCGGCAAGCGTTGCTGGGACTGGCCAGTGATCGCCCCTCGCAGGTGAGCTACTACGATTCGCCGCCGATGCACGAGCGTGTGCGCCAGTTGGTCGCCGAGCAGCATCCCGACGCCATTGTCGCGCATCTCTTTCGCATGGCGCCGTTCGTCTCGGACGTGCCGCACCCGCTCAAGGTGCAGTTCATGGCCGACTCGCTGCGACTTTCGCTTCAGCGCTCGCTGCCGTTCCATGGTTGGTGGAAGCGACCCGCGCTGCAGTGGGAGGCTCACCGGGTTGGTCACTTCGAGCCGCGCATCGCCCAGGCATTTCGGGAGAACTGGGTGCTCTCGGACATCGACAAGAACGATCTGGAGCTCCGGGGCACCCCACGCGTGCGAATGGTGCGGCAGGGAGTCGATGAAACCCTGTTCGATCTGGCGTTGATCACTCCTCCCGCCCCTCGCGTGCTCTTCCTCGGCAACCTCTCGGTGCCGCACAACATCGACGCCGCGCAGCAACTCGTCCGCCGCATCTGGCCCATCGTGCGTGCGGCGCGACCCGATGCGACGCTCGAGCTCGCGGGCGCCAACCCAGTTCCCGCGTTACTCGCGCTCCATGGACGCGACGGGATCTCCGTCCCAGGCGCCCTTCCTGATCTGCGGCCGGTCTGGCAGCGCGCCTCCGTCATGGTCGCCCCCTTGCGGTTCTCGGCCGGGATCCAGAACAAGATCCTCGAGGCGATGGCGGCCGGTGTTCCCGTCGTCACCACGCCGGCCGCGGCGGAGGCGATCCTCGCCCAGCACGGCCGTCACCTGCGGGTCGCCACCGATGACGCGGGGCTGGCGGTCGCGACCCTCGCGACATTAGCGGCAGGGGAGGCCGACCTGCCGATGCGGCGCGCCGCCCGAGAGCACATCCGCGCGCACTTCAGTTGGCAGGCACTCGTGCAGCGACTCGAGGAGCTCGCGGCCGAGCCGGCAGATGCTCCTCCGGAACCGCCTTCTTCGCGCGGGGTATGAAACCCCATCGGGCGCGACATCCGTGGGGTAGAGGCACCCCCGCAACTCCCACCACCGCTGCTACCTCGCCCATTTTCCCCGGTTGACCAGCCTCGCCCCCCGCACTACGCTGAGCGGCCAGTCTCAGGACCGCGGGTATGCCATCCGGCACCGCGGAGGAGCCCATCCTGTTGCGCATCATGCCAATGCTCCGAACCCGCACGCGAGGGACGCAATGAGGATCCTGGTCACAGGAGGTGCCGGCTTCATCGGCTCGCATCTGTCGGAGGAGCTGCTCCGGCGCGGGCATGAGGTCTGGGCCCTGGACGACCTGTCCACCGGTCGTACCGAGAACCTCCGCGCGTTCGAGCGCCACCCCAAGTTCCGCTTCCTGCAGGGCAATGTCATGGATACCGCGCTGGTGCATGGGCTGGTGGCCCAGTGCGAGCGGGTCTATCACCTTGCCGCCGCGGTCGGGGTCAAGTATGTGCTCGAGAACCCGCTCCGTAGCCTGCTCACCAACATCCGCGGCACCGAAGTGGTGCTCGAGGCCTGCCAGGCGCACCGGCGCAAGGTCATGGTCACCTCCAGCAGCGAGGTGTACGGCAAGGGCGTCTCGGTGCCCTTCTCCGAGGACGACGACCGGCTCATGGGCCCCACCCACAAGCTGCGCTGGTCCTATGCTGCAGGCAAGGCTGTCGATGAGTGCCTGGCCCAAGCGTACTACCAGCAGCACGAGTTGCCGGTGTTCATCGTGCGCTGCTTCAACACCTGTGGACCGCGCCAATCCAGCGCCTACGGCATGGTCATTCCCAACATGGTCCAGCGCGCGCTCACGGGCGAGCCCGTCCTGGTGTACGGCGATGGGCAGCAGTCGCGGTGTTTCTCCGCCGTCTTCGATGTGGTGCGCGCCATACTGATGCTCTCCGAGAGCCCCGAGGCCGAGGGCGAGGTTTTCAATGTGGGCTCGGACGAGGAGTGTTCCGTCCTCGAGCTCGCCCACCGCATCAAGCGGCTTTGTCACAGCGATTCGCCCATCCAGTTCATGCCCTACGAGCAGGTCTACGGCCAGTCGTTCGAGGACATGCGCCGCCGGGTGCCGGACCTGCGCAAGATCCGCCGCCTCGTGGGGTACCGCCCTCAGATCACGCTGGACCGCCTGCTCGAGATGACCATCCGGGATACCTGCGAGCAGATGGGCCTGACGTGTCCGATCGAGGCGACGACGGCGTAAGCCGGTCCGTCTCGAGGAGCATTCCCCGCCTTGCCCCTGGCCGCGTTCGCGATCTCCTTCCTGCTCTCGGTGCTGCTCATGCCGCTGGTCATCCGACTGGCGTGGGCCACGGGCTACCTCGACCAACCACACGCTCGCAAACTCCACCTCGATGCCACCCCGCTGTTGGGCGGCGCCGGGGTGTTCGTGTGCGCGCTGGCGGGTTGGGCAGTGGTCATGCGACTGCTGCCGCATGCGCCGACCGACTGGGAGGCGTACTACCTGCTGGCGGGCGCGGGCATCTCGCTGCTGGTCGGGTTGTGGGACGACCGCTTCGGCATGCAGCCCAGCGTCAAGATGCTGGGGCAGGCCTCGGCAGCGGCCGTATTGATCGCTGGCGGCGGGTTACCCGACCTGGGTCTGCCCATCGGCATCACCGGCGCCATCGCCCTGGTGTTGCTCGTGGCGCTCATGAATGCGGTCAACTTCCTCGACAACATGAACGGGATGGTCGGGGGGATCGCCGCCATCACCTTGGCCGCGTTCGCCTGGACTTCACTGGACCGGGGGGCCAACGGCATCGCCACGGCCCAGTTGGCGCTGGCGGGTGCCTGCGCCGGGTTCCTGCCCCACAACTTCCCCCGGGCCCGGTTGTTCCTGGGGGACGCAGGCAGCCTGCTGTTGGGGTATAGTCTGGGCGCCTCCGCACTCCTTGCGATGAAGGGGGCGCCTGCGGGATGGGGCCAACTCGGTCCTATCCTGATGCTCGCGTATCCGGCGTTCGACATGATATTCGTCGTGATCTCACGCGTGCGCGAAGGCCGTCCCGTGTATGAGGGCGGCAAGGACCACACCAACCATCGACTGGCGAGAGTGCTCGGATGTCCGAAGAGAACCGTAGTCCTGCTGTGGGTATGTACGGCCGCCCTCTGCGCAAGCGGAATAAGTATTCTGCACCTGCCCCGGGCGCTGCCAACGCTCCTCATGTTGGGCCTGTGGACGATCCTGCTCTGCTGGAGCGGGCTGCGATTATCGTCCGTGCCGAGCGTCCCGCGGTCGTAGCCGCGCCGGCGGCGCGGGGCGAACGCGTCCATGCCGAACCCGACGAGTCCGATTTCATGCTGCGCGATCTGGTCGTGCACATGGCCAAGGGGCTGGTGGATCGCCCTGAGGATGTGGCGGTCGAGATCGTGACGGCGGGCCGTGATGGCGTGCTCGAGCTCCAGGTGGATCCTGATGATCTGGGGCATGTGATCGGCAAGCAGGGCCGCACGGCTGGCTCGATGCGTCTCGCGCTCGGTGCCGCGGCGGGCCGCATCGGCCGTCGCGTGAACCTGGAGATCGCCGATTAAGCAGATCAATATTGCGCGAGTGGGCCGCACGCATGGCGTGGATGGCGAGTTGTATGTGGACCAGTGCTCACTCACGCCCGAGGAATTGTTGGCGATCGGGCCCGTGGAATGGCGCGGCCCCGATCACAGCACTCGCATCCTCACCGTGCAGGGGGTCCGCGCGACGCACGACCGGTTGCTCGTGCGCTTTGCGGGCATCAGCGTGCGCGAGGTGGCCACCAAGCTCACCAATGGGATGCTCTGGGTGGATGCCGCGCTGTTGCCCGACCCGGGGCCGAACTTGGCGTACACCTACCAACTGGTGGGATTGCGCGTGGTGCATGTGGACGGGCGCGAGATCGGACGCGTCAAGGAGATCGTCTCCACCACGGACCGCATGTTCTATGTGGTCGAGGGGCAGGAGATGCTCATGCCCGCGCACCAGCCGTTCGTGAAGCGTGTCGACCTCGAGGCCGGGGTCATCACGCTCGACCTGCCGCCGGGATTCCTCGAGCCCTGACGCCGCGCGGGTGCTCGCGCTCGGCCCGCAGTACGCCTGCCGTGGGAGTCGTCCGAATGAAGATCACGCTGGTCACCATCTTCCCCGACATGTTCCCGGCGGTGTTCGCCGAGGGGATGATCCGCGTGGCACGCGAAAAGGGTCGACTCGATACCCAGATCGTGAACCTGCGGGATTTCACCGACGACCCGCATCGCACGGTCGACGACTCGCCCTTCGGCGGAGGCGTTGGCATGGTGCTCAAGATCGAACCGCTCGACCGTGCGCTCGCCTCGGTGGGCGTGGGCGAGAAGGGCTCGCGAGCGCCGGGCACACGCGTGCTGCTCACCTCGCCGCAGGGGCGCCGATTCACGCAGGAGGTCGCGCTCGAATACGCCGCGCTCGAACACATCGTAATCGTGTGCGGGCGCTACAAGGGCGAGGACGAGCGCGTGTTCGACCACTTCATCGACGAGGAGTTCTCCATTGGCGATTTCATCGTCTCGGGCGGCGAGCCGGCCGCGCTGTGCGTAGTGGATGCCGTGGCGCGACTCCTGCCCGATGTGGTGGGCAAGTTCGATTCGGTCGAGAGCGATTCGTTCCACTCGGGGCTGCTCGACTGTGCGTATTACACCCGCCCCGCTGAGTACAAGGGCTGGCCGGTGCCCGAGGTGCTCATGAGTGGGCATCACTCCAATATCGCCAAAGCCCGACGCGAGGAGGCGCTGCGCCGCACCTTGGCACGCCGGCCCGACCTGCTCGACCGCGCGCCGCTCACCGAGGACGACCGCCGCACCCTGCGAAAGCTGATGCGTGAGCGCGAGCGCGGCGCGTGAGTAGGGTTCCCGCGCGCTCGACCACGGCGCTCGAGCTTGCTGCGGGCGCGGCTTTCGTGTTGCTGCTGTTCGTCCTGCCCGGACCGATCGCGCCCATGGGCATCGCCACCGCGCTCTGCACCGTGCTCACGCTGGCGGCCTTCGTGCGGGCCCCGCGGCCTGTGTGGCCGCGCACGCCGGTGACTTTCGCGGGTTGGGCGTGGTTCGCGGCGCTGCTGCTGGCGGCGCTCACGGCGTATGACCGCAGCGCCAGCCTGCCGCGGATCAGCAAAGGGCTCATGCCCATCCTGGTGAGCCTCGCCGCATTCCACGCGGCCGACCAGCGCCGCGGCGAACGGGCGCTCGCCGCCTTCCTCGTGGCCTCGGCGCTGGTCGCGGTGATCGGACTGGGCCTGTGGGTGCAGCACGGCGCCAGCTTCGCCTCGCGCGCGCGCGGGCTTTCGGGGCACTACATGACCTTCGCAGGCCAGTTGCTGCTCGAGGTGCCGGTCGCACTGGGGGTGGCCATGCTGACGCGTTCGCCGCGCTGGCGCGTGGGCGCATCGCTCACAGCGCTGCTGGGTGTGGCGGCGTTGGTCGTGACCTTCACGCGCAGCGCGTGGATCGGGCTGTTCGTTGCCGGCGCCGTGTTGTTGGGTGCGGTGGCGCCCGTTGGGTTGGTGGCACTGGCGGCGCTGGCGGTGGCAGCCTATCTGTTCGCGCCCGGCACATTCCGCGATCGCATCCACAGCGCATTCGATCCCTCGCACCCATGGAATCGCGAGCGAGTGCATATGTGGGATGCGGGGCTGCGCATGTTCCGCGACCACCCGCTGACGGGCGTGGGGCTTCAGGACATGCACGAACTGTACGACCGCTACCGCTCGCCGGACTCGGTCGAGCGAGCGGGGCATCTGCACAATGCCTTCGTGCAGATCGCGGCCAGCATGGGCGCGGTGGGTTTGGCGGCGTTCGCTTGGCTCTACACGGCGCTCGTCTGGACCGCTGCCAGTGGGCTCAAGCCGCTGTTGACTCAGCGCGGCCTTGCGGCCGGACTCAAGCTGGGGGTGCTGGCCGCGCTCGCGGGGTTTCTCGTGGCGGGTTGCTTCGAATGGAACTTCGGCGACGAGGAGTTGCTCTACCCGCTCTATCTGCTCGTGGGCCTGGCGTGGGGCGCGCGGCACTGGGAGGAGCGCGGAGCCTGACTCCGCGGACTTCCATGCGCGTCGCTCTCGTCCACGATTGGCTGACCGGCATGCGCGGGGGCGAGCGTGTGTTCGAGCGTATCGCGCGGTTCTTTCCCAACGCCCCCATCTATACGCTGGTGTGGAATCGTGGCTCGGTCTCGGCCGAGTTGGAATCGCACCCGATCGTCACTTCATTCCTGCAGCATCTGCCGGGTGCAGCGAAGCGTTATCGCTGGTACCTGCCGTTGTTCCCGCGTGCAATCGAGTCCTTCGACCTGTCGGGATTCGACGCGGTGGTGTCCTCGAGCCACGCGGTGGCCAAGGCCGTGCGCACACGCCCGGGCGTGCCGCACCTGTCGTATGTGAACACGCCCATGCGCTACATCTGGGATCTCGAGTCGCAGTATTTCCCCTCGCAGCGCTTTGCGGGATTGCTCGGCGCCTATGTGCGGGCAACCTGCGCGCGCCTGCGGGTGTGGGATCGCGCGACGGCGAACCGTCCGAGCGTGGTGATCGCCAACTCGGCATTCATCGCGGATCGCATCCGGCGGCACTGGGGTCGCGAGTCGCAGGTCGTGCATCCAAGCGTGGAAGTGGAGCGATTCACGCCCGGAGAGGGCCCGCGCGATTACTACTTGCTGGCCGGTGCATTCGCCCCATACAAGCGGCTGGATCTGGCGCTCGAGGCGTTCCGCCTGCTGCGTCGCCCCGTGCTGGTGGTGGGCGGTGGGCAGGATGAGGCGCACCTGCATGCGCTCGCGCCGCCGGGGGTGACCTTTCTCGCGGGCGTCACGGACGCTGAACTGGCGGGGATCTACGCGGGTGCGCGCGCACTGATCTTTCCGGGCGAGGAGGACTTCGGCATCATGCCGGTCGAAGCCATGGCTGCAGGCACACCGGTGATCGCGTTCGGCCGCGGCGGCGCGCTCGAAACGGTGGGGCGCGGCGCGGATGCTGCGGCATTGGCGAAGGTCGCGGCGGGCGGCATCGCGCGCGTACCGGGCGGCATGCTATTCGGCACTCAGAGCGCGGCGGCGATCGCGCAAGCGGTGCAGGCCTTCGAGCAGGAGACTTTCTCGCCTGGCGTGCTGGCCCGACTCGCCGAACCGTTCTCGGGGGCGCACTTCGATGCCGCCCTGCGCGCCGCGCTCATTGCCGCAGGCATCACGCCGCAGGATGACCCCGCTGCCACGCGTGAAGGGAGCGCGTGAAGTGGCATTCAGCCAGCGGCTCGTGGATGATGCCCGGCATGACGCCTGAGCCCACGGATGCAGCGATCCTCGCCGAACTGGCCGCCCTCGCCCGCCACGAGGTGCCCGGGTTGCTCCAGTTCGGCAGCCTGGCCGCGGCGCATCAGTATCTGCGGCTGTACCAGCTCTGGCGACGGTATGTGCCGGCGGGCGCGCAGGTGCTCGACTGGGGTGCGGGGAACGGGCACTTCTCGTATTTCCTGCAGCGGACCGGCTACCGCACGACCGCGTTCTCGTTCATGCCGTTCGAGTTCGAACACTGGCTCCCCAAAGGCGAGTTCCAGTTCGTCCCGGGCAGCGAGCGCGATCCCGTCCACCTGCCGTTCGCGGATGCTTCATTCGACGCGGTCGCTTCGATCGGCGTGCTCGAGCATGTGCGCGAAACGGGCGGCAACGAGCCGGGCAGCCTGTCCGAACTGGCGCGCGTGCTCAAGCCGGGCGGCCACATGGTGTGCTGGCATTTCCCGAATCAGTGGAGCTGGATCGATGTCTTCGCGCGCCGCGTGCCGGGAAAGCATCGGCATCTGTATCGCTACACGCGCGGCGATGTGCAGCGGCTGGTGGCGGGCGCCGGCCTCGAGTTGATCGAGACCGAACGCTACGCTGTGCTGCCACGCAATACGCTGCACAAGCTCCTGGGCCCCGCCCGCGACGCGCCCTGGGCAGCGGATCTGTGGGATGGGCTGGACGCTGCGCTCGGCATCCCCTTCGGCGGCGTCGCGCAGAACCATTACTTCGTCGCGCAGCGGCCACGCGCGGCTGTGGGCGACTGAGTCCGTGGGCGGGCCGCCCCTGCGCTGCACTGCCATCGTGCCGACACTCGATCGGCCCGCGGACCTCGAACGCTGCCTGCGTTCGTTGCAGGCGACAGCGCCCGGGTTCGAAGCGGTGATCGTCGCGGATCAGGGCGATTCATCGGCGCTGCGGGGGCTGGTCGAAAGCGCTGGCGCGCGCTATCTGCATCTGGAGCAGCGCGGCCTGTCGCGGGCGCGCAATGCGGCGCTGAAGCTCGCGGACACACCTTGGTGCTACTTCCCCGATGACGATTGCACGGTCGCCCCAGACCTGTTGACCGAGGTCGGCGCGGCGCTCGCACGCAATCCGCAGGCACGCTTCGTCGCGGCGCGTGTCCTGACCCCGGAGGGCCACGCCGTCCTGGCGGGCATGGATGAGCGCGAACACATGCTCGCCACGCCGCAGGCCGCGCTCGACACGGTGATGAGCCCCGGCTTGTTCGTCGCGACCCGTACGCTACAGGCGTGCGGGGGGTTCGACGAGCGCTTCGGTGTGGGTGCGCAGTGGCCCAGCGGTGAGGAGAGCGACCTGCTGTTCCGCGTGCTCGCCGCGGGCGAGGCTGGCGTGTATTCACCTCGCGCAGTGGTGACGCACCCGGATCCGTACGCGGTGCGCGATGAGGCGGAGCAGCGCCGCCGCGCGCGCCTGTATGGCCGCGGCTGGGGCGCGTTGTTCGCCAAACACGCGGCGATGCCGCGCGGGCAGGTGTTCGCGCGCATGCAGCGCCGCTTCGAACTGCGCGCCCTGGGTGGCGCGGCGCTCTCGATGCTCACCCTGCAGCCGAACCTGGCGCTGCGGCGGTGGCAATCGTGGCTCGGCCGACGCGAAGGTTGGAATGGCTGGCGCGCGCAGCACGAGCAGGGTGTTGCGTGATCGCGGGCAAGCGTCTGCCCGCGCCGCTGCAAGCGCTGCTCGCCCGTCCGGTATTGGCGAACAGCGTGGCGTTGATCCTGCTTCGCGCCACGAATCTGGCGGCACGGCTCGTCCTGCTCTTCGTGCTCGCGCGTCTGGTGACGCCGGAGGAGTTCGGGCTGGTGGTCTTCGCGCTCTCGATCGTCGAGATCGCCAAGGTGCTCTCGGACTTCGGCCTGGATACGCTGGCCATCCGCGAGTACGCGCTCGAGCAGGAGGCATCGTTCCGTGTGCGCTTCGCCGCGTCCCTTGCGGCCGCCAAACTGCTCCTGGGCTTGGGCGTGTACGCGGTGTTGGCCGGCTACTTCATGCTCACGCGCTCGCACGCTCAGGCAGAGCTGGGCTTGGTGCTCGGGCTGAGCGTGCTGACCGCGTTGCTCACCAACTTCTCGCTCGATTACTTCCAGGGACGGCTGCGCGTGCTGCGTGTGCTGCCCCGCGTGCTGGTGCTCAATCTTGTGCTCACGCTCGCCGCGGTGCTGGTGCTGCCTCGCATTCCCGCCCTCAATGCGAAAGTGCTGTGCTTCTCGGTCATCGAAGCGGCGACCGGTTTCGCCTTGTTGCTCGCGCTCCGCCGGGAGGGACTCCTGAGCGCTCCCACACTCGCATTCGGCGAGATCGCGCAGTTGCTGCGTCGCAGCGTGCCGATCGCGCTGACCGCGATCGTCATCATGGTCTACTCGCGCATGGATGTCCTGGTGCTGTCGAGTCGTCTGGGCGAGACCGCGGTCGGGTACTACGGCATCGCGTTTCGCATGACGGAACCATTCCAGATCGCGGCGGCGGCGTTCGGGCTGTCGGTCTTCAGCCGCTTCTCGGCCATGTTCCACTCCGAGAAGGATGCTGCGCTGCGGCCGGTCGCGGCGCGCTACATCGTGTCGACGCTGGGCTATGGCGCCGTCACTGCGCTCGCGCTGGGAGTACTGGCTCCGCCCTTGGTGGCGTACGCGCTCCCCGCTTATGCGAGCGCCATCCCGATCCTACGCATCCTCGCGGGGGCGTTGGTGTTCCGAACCTTGAACGCGACACTCGCGGGAATCCTGCAAGGCTCGGGCCGGTTCCGCCTGTTGACTGGATTCGCCCTGTGGAACCTGCTGCTCACCTATGGACTGCTCGTGGTACTGGTGCCACGGTTCGGAGCGTCGGGCGCGGCCTGGGCCGTGTTGATCGGGGAAGCGGTCAACTCGCTCCTGCAACTGGCCCTGGTGGCGCGCACGATCTCGGCACGCGAAAGGACGGTGGCCCATGCCGGTTGAGCACCCGGAGTTCGCGGATTACCTCTCGCGCCACTACGCCCATATCGGGGATCAGGCGCGGTATCGCGCGGGCAAGAAGCAGCAGCTCCTGCTCACCTATCGCGACCGCCTGCCGTCCGACCGCGCCGCCGCCATGCTCGAGATCGGCCCGGGCTATGGGCAGTTGCTCGAATTGCTGCGCCGCGATCTGGGTTACACGAACGCCACGGCGGTCGACCTCTCGCAGGAGGTCGTGGACTTCTGCAACGGCGTGCTTCCCGGCAGCACCCACTACGGCGCGGATACGATCGCCTACCTGCAGCAACGCCCCGGACAGTTCGAGCGCGTATTCGCATTGCATGTGCTCGAGCATGTGCCACGCGACCAAGTGCTCGACCTGGTGCGCGCGATCCGCGCTGCGCTCAAACCCGGCGGCGTGTTCCTGCTCGAGATTCCCAACATGGCGAACCTGTTCACGAGCAGCTACCTGCGCTACGCGGACCGCACTCACGAGGCGGGCTACTCGGAGCTGAGTGTACGCAACCTGCTCGAGTCGGCGGGCCTTGCCCCGGTGGAGTGTTTCGAGGAGCGCATCCCGATGAACAGCGCCAAGGGGCTTTTGGCGAACGCATTCCGCGCCGGGGCGGCGTTGACGCAGCGCTTGATCTACAAAGGCTACGAGCTGCCGGTGCCCCGGGTGTTGACGCCTGCACTCTGCGCCGCTGCGACACGCCCGGATGAGCCGGCATGAGCGCTTCGGCGCGCGCCATGGGGCGCCGGCGCGTGTTGTACTTGTACAACGCGCCCGATTGGGCCATCCACAATGTGGGCCGGGACTGGGCGGCGTTGGTGCACGGGACGCACGACTTCACGCTCATGCGATTCGGACAACACGAGCATGAGGATCCCAATGCATACGACCATGTGGTCTGGGGCTACAGCACGATGCGCTACTCGGGGCGGATGCTGCTCGAGAGCCTGACGCGTCGCCCCGCCGCGTGGTGGCGCTGGCGCAATCACGCGCGGGAGCGATTCGCGGCGGTGGTCCAGGACCCGAGCGAGGTGTTCCCGCAAGTCGCCGACTGGAAGCACGCGCCCGCGCGGCTCGCGCACCTGCGCGGCTTCCAGCGATTGGCGGTCACCTCGAACGAGATGCGCGAGACCTTGGCCTCACTCGGGCATCGCGCCGTGCAGGTGAGCACGCGCTCGTTGCTGCCGCTGCGTGCGGCGGACGGAATCGTGCCCGAGCCGCTGCGCGTATTCACGCGCGCGCAGAACTATCCGCGCAAGAACCTACCGCTCTTTCGCGCGCTGCAGGGCCGGATGGCGGCCAGCCTGGATCGCTGCGATGCCCTGCTCGGGGGCGGCGTCATGCCGCAGGCCGAGTATGTGCAACAGGTCGACCGTTACAACTGCTATGTGTGCACCTCGTGGCAGGAGGGTGGGCCGTTGCCGCTCATGGATGCCATGCGGCGAGGTTGCGTGGTGCTCACCACGCGGGTGGGTCAGACCGACGAACTGATCGAGCACGGCGTGAACGGGTTCTTCTGCGCAAGCGAGATCGAGTTCACCGAGCGACTCCGCGAGTTGAGCGCCGACCCCGAGCGACTGCGCACCATGCGGCTGCAGGCGCTCGCACGCGCGGGCGTGGACAACGAGGAGCGTGTGCGCGCGCAGCTGCGGGAGTTCCTGCCATGAGCATGGTCGCGTGGGATGCGCGCAAGCTCAACGACGGCGGGATCGGCACTTACATCCGCGGCGTGATCGGGGCGCTGGCGCTTGCGCCGGACTCGTACTCGCTCGTGGCGCTCATGGATCCCAGCGACCTCGGGCGCACGCCGTGGCCGGGCGCGGTGCGCGAGGCCGCGGTGAGCGCGGGCAAGTATGGGCTGGCGGAACATTGGCGGGTTCCCGCTGCGGCCCATCAGGCGGGCGCCATGCTGCTGCATGCGCCGCACTACACGCTGCCGCTCGGTTGGTCGGGCCCAAGCGTGGTCACGATCCATGACCTCATCCATGTCCGTTTCGCGCAGTTCCATCCCCCCGGCGCGGGCTTGTACGCACGCTTCATGGCGGGCGCCGCGGCGCATCGAGCCCGAGTGGTGTGTGCGGACTCCGAGTTCACCAAGCGCGATGTGGTCGAGATGCTGCGCGTCCCGCCCGATAAAGTGGTCGTCACGCCGCTCGGAGTGGCGCGCAGCTTCACTCCGGTCGAGCGGGCTGAGGCGGCAGCGTTCCGCGGCCGCGCAGGCCTGCCCGAGGGCTATGTGCTTTATGTGGGCGCGCGCAAGCGGCACAAGAACCTGTCGCTGCTGCTGCGGGCTTGGCGCGTGATGCCCGGCGCGGATCGGCCGCCGCTCGTTCTGGCAGGGCCCGCCTGGCGCGCTGACGATTCGCTCGCGCGCGAGGCCGCCGAGTTGGGGGTGCAGGCCAGCATCCACTTTGCGCCCGGCATCCAAGCCGAGGACCAACTGCGCCTGCTGTACGGTTCCGCGATGCTCTATGTGCAGCCCTCGCTGTGCGAGGGATTCGGGCTACCGCCGCTGGAGGCCATGGCGTGCGGCACGCCGGTCCTGTCGTCCGACGCTGGTTCACTTCGCGAAGTGCTGGGTGATGCGGCGAGGTTGCTGGCGCCCAGTGGTGCCGAGGCCTGGGCGCACGCCGTGCTGGAGTTATTGGGCGATGGCAGTGGCCGCGCCGCACGCGTGGCGCGTGGGATCGCCCATGCGGCGGGCTACCGCTGGGAAAAGACGGCCACGCTCACGCGTGAGGTTTACGACCGGGCGTTCACGCGGCAGTAGCGCTGCGAATCACCCCGCGCTGGCGTCGCGGAACACGCGGCCCACCGTCAGCAGTAGGATCCGCACATCGAACGCGAGCGACCAGTGCTGGATGTAATACAGGTCGAACTCGATGCGATCCTCGAGCGGCGTGTCGCCGCGCAGGCCATGCACCTGCGCCCAGCCTGTCATGCCGGCGCGCACATGGTGCCGCAGCATGTAGCGCGGGATCGACGCACGGAAGCGGCCCACATGCTCGGGCTGCTCGGGCCGCGGGCCCACCAGACTCATGTCGCCGACGAGCACATTCCATAGCTGGGGCAGTTCATCGAGCGAGAGCCGCCGCAGCGTGGTGCCCAATGGGGTGCGGCGCGGATCGTTGGTGGTGGTCCAGTTGCCGCCTTCGGCTTCGGCTCCGACGCGCATGCTGCGCAGTTTGATCATGCGGAAGCGTCGGCCGTTCAAGCCAATCCGTTCCTGTGTGTAGAAAACCGGGCCAGGGGAGTCGAGCTTGATCAGGAGCGCCAGCACGGCCAACACCGGCGCGATGATCAGCAACCCGAACGCCGCGCCGAACACATCGAATGCGCGCTTCACGACTGCATTCCAGCCCTGCTCGGGGCTTTCGGTCACGAGCACCACGGGCATACCATCGAAATCCTCGACACTGGCGTTCAGCCGATACGCGCGCGAAAGGTCGGGGACGATGCGCACGGCCGCGGTCGAGTCGGCGAGTGATTCAAGCGCGGCTTCCTCGGCTTGCCACTCCGAACGCGCGAGCGCCAGATAGATGATCTCGGCGCCGGACTGTTCGGCCAAGCGCGGTAGGTCGTCGATCGTGCCGAGCACTGGCAGCCCGTGACGCGTCGAGCCCACGAGCGCCGGCTCCGGTGTGACCAGCCCATGCACGACCAAACCAAAATCACCGTGCGCACGGATCTTCTCGATGAGCAATCTCGCCAGCTCGCCGCTGCCCACGATGAGCACATGGCGCAGGTTGTGCCCGCGCCGACGGAGCACGCGCAGCAACACGCGCAGCACCAGCCGGCTGGCCACCAGCAACACTGTGCCGGTGCCGAAGAACACGAGGATCGCCAGGCGCGACAGCTCGCCGCGCACCGCGAATGAACCGAGTGCCGCGAGCGCGGCGACCACGGCCATGCTCTGCAACAGCGAGAGCAACTCGGGGCCAAGGCGCGAAGTGCGCGCCGAGCGGTAGGTGCGGAATGAGCGAAGCACGAGCAACGCCAAGGGGACCAGCACGGCGCAGGCCCACAGGTAGGGCGTCAGCGGCGGCACTCCGAGCGGGGCCTCGAGTGGCAGCGCCTGGAATCGCAACCAGTACGCCAGTAACCACGCCGCCCCGATGAGGGCGCCGTCCAGGAGGAACATCGCAGTGGCGAACAGCTGTCGGCTTCGGGAGAACATCGCCTGCGAATGTAGCGGAAGGAGCGGGGGAGCGCCCACGGGAGCCCGGTTCGGGAGCGAGGGGCGCCGAGCGCTGCAAGCTTGTGCTTGACAGCTTCTCGCACCGCACTCTCCGCGGATTGCTGGTCCCGCTCCATCACGCGCGACAACGCGCGGGATCGGGGTGCGTGTGGACTCGCGAGGTTCGCATTGCGAAAGTTCTCGCGCTGGGCCGAGTTTCGCGCTCATTCGGGCTGCACGAGCGTCGCGAATGGCCATGATATGAAGTACGCGCGCCCCCGGCCCCCGCGACCCGCCCCCGCGGATGTCCGCCATGAAGACCTACTCGCTGTTCCATCTTGCCGACGATGTGCTGCTGCATGGCCTGAAGTCACTCCTCGCGTGTGATCGCACCACGACCGCCGAGTTGTTGGCCCACATCGCCGAGGTCGACGAACGGCGGCTCTACTTGCCGGCCGCATATCCCTCGATGTACCTGTACTGCGTGCACGAGCTGCACATGTCCGAGGACTCCGCGCTCAAGCGCATCCAGGCGGCGCGCGCGGCGCGGAAGTTCCCTGGCATCTTCGCCGCTGTGGCCGAGGGTCGGCTGCACCTGAGCGCGGTGGGCATGCTGGCGCCGCACCTGACGAGCGAGAACGCGGATGGGCTGCTGACCGCGGCCGAGCATAAAGCGAAGGCGGAGATCGCTCTGCTGCTCGCGGAGCGCTTCCCGCGTCCGGATGTGCCGACGACGG
>JANLOU010000040.1:0-6911 GCA_031366735.1 Candidatus Eiseniibacteriota bacterium | reverse complement strand
GCCGACCTGTGGGCGTTGGGCTGCGTGTTGTACGAGATGGCCACCGGCAAGCGCGCATATGAGGGCGCCACGCAGGCCAGCCTCATCAGCTCGATCATGCGCGATACGCCGCGACCTCTGTCCGAGCTCGCGCCGATGTCGCCGCCTGCACTGGAGCGCCTGATTCTCCAATGTCTCGCGAAGGATCCCGACGAGCGCTGGCAGTCGGCCGGGGATGTGCGGCGCGAACTGGCGTGGATCGCAGGCGGGGGATCCTCGAGTGGGACACACTCCGTGCCCGGAGTTCGGCCCCGGGCGCGTGCGGTGAATACGGGGCTGCTGGGCGTCGTCGCGGGCGCCGTGGTGGCATTGGCGGCGTTACTCTATGCATTCGGGCCGTGGAGTGCGAAGGCTCCGAGTTCGACTCTCGCGCGATTCCTCATCGATGCCCCCGAAGGCACGACCATCGCGCAACCTGCCGAGGCGGAGTTGGCTCCGGATGGAAAGTCATTCGTCTTCGTCGTGTTCGACAGTGCAGGCCTGCGCCACCTTTATGTGCGGCCGCTCGACTTGCCGCAGGCGCGCGTGCTCCCTGGCACCGAAGGGGCGTCGTTGCCGTTCTGGTCGCCGGATGCCCGGAGCATTGCGTTCTTCGCGGGCGCCAAACTGCGCAAGGTGGCGCGCGATGGGAGTTCCTCGGTCGTCATCTGTGACGCGCCCGATGCCCGCGGGGGGAGTTGGTCCAAGGCGAACATCATCGTTTTCGCGCCCGACCGTGAAGGCGTGCTCATGCAGGTTTCCTCCAGTGGCGGTCAGCCCACCGCGGTGACGCGACTGGATAAGTCCCGGGGTGAACTCGGGCATCGTTATCCGCAATTCCTTCCCGATGGGAAGCACTTCCTCTATACCGCCATCGGAACGGGCGACGAACAGATCACCTACGCCACTTCTCTTGCGGGTGGCGCATCCGTCGAAGTTTGTCGCGGTGGCTCCGTTGCACACTATGTCGAGCCGGGTTATCTGCTCTACCTCGACTCGGGCGTGAACTCTCCGCAGCGGCGCCTGTTGGCACGCCGGTTCGATCCCTCGGCTCGACGCGCTTCCGGGCAGGCCCAGGTGGTGCTCGACGATGTGGATGCGAACAACTTCGGTTACCCGAATGTGTCTTCGAGTGCCCAAGGGGCACTCGTGGTCCAGCATTGGACCGATCCGCACCTGGTCCTCACCTGGCGCGATCGGAGCGGCGCTGTCACGGGAGTCGCGGCCGCCGATCTCGATGGTCAGAATCCAAGTCTCTCCCCGGACGGCAAGCGCGTCGCGTATCAACTGAACAACCCGCTGGATATCGGCGTGCTGGACCTGGCAAGCGGAGTGTCGAACCGCATCACCTATGAGAAGAAGGCGCTCACGAACCTCGTGTGGTCGGCGGACGGCAGGCAACTCGCCTTCGCACGGCTCCTGGGTGCGCGTGGCTGGGAGATCCATACGAAGGCAGCGGATGGCAGTGGGCCTGACTCGCTGGTTTACCACGGGCCCGGTTTATTCGCGTGGCCGGTCGCCTGGGCGCCCGATGGCCATTCCCTGCTGGCGCGCTGTTCGGATGCGATGGGGGGGCTCGATCTGTGGCGTGTGCCCTTGTCAGGGGGCGCCGCCGAACCGTTCGAGCGGTCACCCGCGGTCGAGCAATGGGCGGAGTACTCACCCGATGGCTCTCTGGTGCTGTTCGGCTCGGACGAGAACGGCAAGCGCGCGTGCTTCATCCGATCGGCCACGGACCCCGGAACGCGATACCAACTTTTCTTCCCCTCCTTGGCGCGGGCTACTTGGGGGAGGAGCGGGAACGACCTCATCATCCTGCTCGATACCGCGGGGCACCTCTTCTCCTGCGCCGTTTCCTTCAAGGACGGTTTCCATCAGGGGGCTCCTGTTCCCCTTTTCACCGTCCCAAGCGCCGAGAATGTGATCGGATACGATCGGGCCGGCCAACGCTCGATGACCGAGCGTGAGAAGGAAGGTTCCGTCCAGACTCACCTTGAGGTGGTGCTCGGTTGGCGTGAACTTCTGGAACAACGATGACGCTCGCCCCCGGCACCAAGCTCGGTCCCTACGAGATCGTCGCGCCCTTGGGCGCGGGCGGGATGGGGGAAGTGCACCGCGCGCGCGATACGCGCCTGGGGCGCGATGTGGCGATCAAGGCGCTGCCCGAGGCATTCGCGCAGGATCCCGAACGGCTGGCGCGCTTCGAGCGCGAGGCTCGGCTGTTGGCGTCGCTCTCTCATCCGAATGTCGCCGGCATCCACGGGCTGGAGCTGGTCGAGGGGCATCGCTATCTCGTGCTCGAACTGGTGGAAGGCGAGACACTCGCTGCGCGCCTCTCGCGAGGAGCACTCGCGCTGGGCGATGCGGTGGATGTGTGTCGCCAGATCGCGGCTGGCGTCGAGGCGGCGCATGACGCTGGTGTGGTGCATCGCGACCTGAAGCCGGGCAACATCATGCTCACGCCCGATGGCGCCGTGAAGGTGTTGGACTTCGGGCTCGCCAAGGGCGGCGCGGCACACGGTACGTCCGCATCGGACCCGAGCCTTTCCGCATCCCCGACCATGACCTACGCGATGACGAGCGCGGGCATGATCCTCGGGACGGCGGCTTACATGAGCCCCGAGCAGGCGCGCGGCAAGAATGTGGACCGACGCACGGATATCTGGTCGTTCGGCTGCGTGATGTACGAGTGCCTGACAGGGGGGCGCGCGTTCGAGGGGGAGACCGTGTCCGACATGGTCGCGCGGATCCTCGAACGCGAGCCCGATTGGACCGCCCTGCCCCAGGGCACACCCTCGTGGTTGCGCGTTTTACTGAAGCGCTGTCTTACCAAGGACTTGAAGCAGCGGCTTCAGGCGATGGGTGAGGCGCGCATCGCGCTGGAGCGGGGCGACGATGGCGCAGCCGCACCCACTTCACCTCGTCCGACCAAGGGCTGGCTCGCTTGGACGCCCTGGGTGCTGGTCGTGGTCATGGCGGGGCTCTGGCTGGTCCGCGCGATCCTGCCCGGTTCCGGTATTCCCGCGGCTGCGGAGCAGCGTATCGAACTGGGGTTCCCCACGGGGCAGCAGCGCAATATCTACTCGCACCCCGTGTTCTCTCCGGACGGCCGGCAGGTGGCGGTCGTGGCGCTCGACTCCACCGGTGTGTCGCGCGCGTGGGTGCGATCGCTGGGCGAGTTCGAATACCGTTCGCTCAAGGGGACGGAAGGCACATTGTTCGTTTTCTGGTCCCCGGACTCACGCTCGTTGGGTTTCATCGCAGGCGGATCGCTCAGTCGCGTCTCGGTGGTGGACGGCGCCTTGCAGAAGTTGACCGGAGGCGCGAACACGCAGCGCGGGGGGGACTGGGGTTCGAATGGAAGCATCCTGTACACGCCCAACACCAACGCGAGCATCTGGCGCGTTGCCGCAACTGGCGGGACACCGGTGCAGGTCACGCACCTCGACACGACGCTCGTCGATGCTTCGCACCGATTCCCGGTGTGGCTGCCGGACGGGAAGCACTTCCTGTTCGCACTCTGGAGCAACAACGCCCGCGTGCTCGCCGAGGCGGGCGGAATCTATCTGGCCTCGGTGGAGGGCAAGCCACCCAAGCGCATTTCGAACGATGCGGGCATGTTCTTGGTGCTTCCCTCGGGCTATCTCGTCGTGGCGCGTAACTCCGCACTGGTGGCGATTCCCTTTGACCTGCGCTCATTCCAACTAGGGACGCAGGTGATCCCGATTGCCGAGCATGTTGAGTTCGGGGCGAGCTCCGGCATGCTGGGAGCCAGCGCCAGTCGCCTCGGGGATCTTGCTTATGTACCCCCAGCAGACCTGCCATTGACCGACATGGTGTGGCTCGACCGGGCAGGCCGCCGCGGAGATCCGCTTGGGTTGCGTTCCCGTTTCAATCACATCGCGCTCTCCCCCGATGGTTCTCGTGTCGTGGCGGAGATGACGGACGCGGCCGGTCTGGACCAGCTGTGGACGGCCGAGCTCTCGCGACGCACGATCTCACGACTCACGCGTGACCAGAACGATTCCTATTCGCCGGCGTGGTCACCCGACGGTCAGCGCATCGCGTTCAATAACCGCGACTCCGGGACCGAGGATCTGTACATCCAGCTCGCGGCGGGGACACGCCCCAAGCAAATCGTCTGGACTGCGCGCGAGGTCGACTCGGATATCTCGGATTGGTCGGCGGATGGTCGCTACCTGTTCTTCACCGGGAGTCCGCGGTCGGGGAATCCCAAGAACCAGATCTGGGTGGCGGACTTGGTCCGGGACTCGGTCCATGCGTTGCTCCAGGACGACTTCAGTCAAGGGGATGCTCGGCTCTCGCCAGATTGCCGTTGGCTCGCTTACTCATCCGATGAATCCGGTCGGTTCGAGGTCTATGTGCGCTCGTTCACGGACCTTGAACGCAGGTGGCAGGTCTCGGCCGGCGGCGGGATCACTCCGCATTGGCGCTCGGATAGCCGCGAACTCATCTTCGAGAGCGGGTCGGGCGGCGGCCGCGGACTCTGGTCGGTAACCGTGGCGCCATCCGCCGATGGGATCACGGTCGGTGATCCACAACGACTCTTCCAGTGGTCTGCCGATCTCATCGGGCTGACGATCGCCGCGGATCACACCCGCTTCCTCGCGCTCGTGCAGCCGGCGGCCACGGTGCAGCCGCCCATGCGCGCGATCCTCCGCTGGAACCGTGGGCGGTCGAAGTGACCCTCATGACCGGCAGCAGACTAGGCCCGTACGAGATTGTCGGGCCACTCGGCGCGGGAGGCATGGGGGAGGTCTATCGCGCCAAGGACACACGGCTTTCTCGCGAGGTGGCGGTCAAGGTGCTCCCGCAACACTTGAGCGCGAATGTCGAGGTGCGCGCTCGATTCGAGCGCGAGGCGAGAACCGTCTCGAGCTTGAACCATCCGAACATCTGCACGCTGTTCGATGTGGGGCGCGAGGGCGACACGGATTATCTGGTGATGGAGCTGATCGAGGGCGAAACCCTGGCGCAGCGGCTCGCAAGAGGTGCGCTGCCCACCGCCGAGGTGCTCCGGCTTGGCGCGCAGATCGCGGATGCGCTCGACCGCGCGCACCGAGCCGGCGTGATCCATCGCGACCTGAAGCCGGGCAATGTCATGCTCACCAAGAATGGCGCGAAGCTGATGGACTTCGGGTTGGCGCGCGCGACTGGCATGGCGGGCCCGATCAGTGGCAGCGGCGTGACCATGGCCGCGCTGACGCAATCCCCCACGGTCGCGCAACCACTCACCGCCGAAGGCACGCTGGTCGGAACCTTCCAGTACATGTCGCCCGAGCAACTCGAAGGCAAGGAGGCCGACGCTCGCGCCGACCTCTGGGCGTTGGGCTGCGTGCTGCACGAAATGGCGACGGGTCGGCGTGCGTTCGAGGGCGGCAGTCAAGCCAGCTTGATTGGCGCGATCATGAACACGCAGCCGCCGCCGGTGTCGCAGATTGCGCCCATGTCGCCACCCGCGCTCGATCGCCTGGTGGGCGGATGCCTCGTCAAGGATCCCGCCGACCGGATCCAGAGTGCGCACGATGTCCGATTGCAGCTGCAGTGGATGGCCGAGCAGAGCCAGGTCTCGGGCTCGTTCTCGGGACTGCCGTCGCTCCCTGCAGTCCGCACCGGGCGTGCCGGTCCGCTCGGCTGGATCGTCGCCGCGGTTTTCGCCGCCGCCGCCCTGCTGTGCGTTTTCCTGCTGATCCGCAGCAAGGGCGAGGAGTCGCGCGTCCTGCGCGCGGCACTGCCTCTGCCTCCCGATGTGGCGCTCGCCATCACCGGGGATGACGCGGGCCCGCCCGCCCTTTCTCCCGATGGCCGCATGCTCGCATTCGGGGCGAGTGGTCGCGGGAGCGGCCCGCGCGTGTGGCTGCGCTCGCTCGACGATCTCTCGGTGCGTCCGCTGCCCGGCACCGAGGGCGGATTCTATCCGTTCTGGTCGCCCGATGGCCGTTCGATCGGGTTCTTCGCCGCCGGCCAACTCAAGCGCATCGATCTTGCCGGCGGGGCCATCCTCAACCTGTGTTCCATTGGCGGCGCCCGCGGCGGCACTTGGTCGCGCGAGGGCGTGATCCTGTTCTCGCGGGAATGGCGCTCGGGATTGTGGCAGGTCCCCGCCTCCGGCGGGACGGCACGCGTGGTCACCACGCTCGACAGTACTCGCGAGAGCACGCATCGCTGGCCGCTGTTCCTCCCGGACGGAAAGCATTTCCTCTACCTCGCAGCCAAGCACGACGCCCCGGATACCTCGTCGGCCCTGTGGTTCGCGTCGCTCGACGGGCGTGTCCGCAAGCGGCTCATGGCAAGCCCGAGCAACGCCGCGTATGCGTCGGGTTGGTTGTTGTTCGTGCGCGACAGCACCTTGCTTGCGCAGCGCTTCGACCCGGGTCGCGGGCGGTTGATCGGCGTCCCCCAGCCCACGCAGGAAGTCGTCCAGTTCGACGCGACCACTTGGCGCGCGATGATGACGGCGACCGAAAGCGGCGTGTTGGTTTACGGCCCGGGAGGGAACTCCGGGGCATTCCGGCTCACATGGTTCGACCGCGTTGGCCGGGTACTCGGGACGCTTGGGAAACCGGGGAATCATTTCGCCGTCGCGATCTCCCCCGACGGCAGTCGTGCGGTGGTGGAGACTCAACTTTCACCGAATGCCGATCTCTGGGTCTATGACCTTGCCTCTGGAGCGGGCACACGGGTGACGACAAGTCCGCAGGATGATTCGCAACCCCAGTGGTCGCCCGACGGGACCCAGATCGCGTTCGCCACCCGGATGAATGGGGCGGGTTACGAAGTGGCGGCGGTGCGCGCCGACGGCTCCGGCGCTCCGCGTGTGCTGATCAAGGATCCGGGCCAGGATGTCTGGGCCGTCCAATGGCTTGATGCTG
>JANLOU010000031.1:0-7033 GCA_031366735.1 Candidatus Eiseniibacteriota bacterium | reverse complement strand
CTCGGCCGCGGCCAGCAGCCCATGCGCGTTATCCGCGCTCAAGTGCGGCGCCAGCATCACCACCGCGCTCAGGTGCAGCCGCCCCTCGGCCACCGCGGCGAAGATGCCAGGGAACTTCCGCGCCGCGCGCGCCGCCTGGATGCGCTTGAGCGCGGAGTCCTCGGACATGTGCAGCTCGTGCACGCAGTACAGGTACATCGAGGGATACGCCGCGGGCAGGTACAGCCGGCGCTCGTCGACCTCGGCGATGTGGGCCAGCAACTCGGCAGTGGTGGTGCGATCACTCGCGAGGAGTGACTTCAAGCCATGCACCAGCACATCGTCGGCAAGATGGAACAGCGAGTAGGTCTTCATGGCAGGCATCCGCGGGGGCGGGTCGCGGGGGCCGGGGGCGCACTTACTTCATATCATGGCCATTCGCGACGCTCGTGCAGCCCGAATGAGCGCGGAACTCGGGCCAGCGCGAGAACTTTCGCGATGCGAAGTCCGCGAGTCCATACGCATGCCTGCGCCGCGCGCCTTGGCGTATGGCAGCGCGGGACCGCCGACCCGAAGTAGGTCCGGCCCCAGACCCCGTCAAGCGGATTCTCGGACTCGGGCCGGAGGGGTCGGCGTCACTTCCCCGAAGTACTGGCGCAGCCCGTGCGACGCCGAATCACCAAGGGCGATTCAGGGTGCATGTCAGGGGCGGCCCGGGGCCGATGCGCCTGCACGCACCGTCATCGCGGACTGGCCGATCCACTGCAGCGTGGGCTGCGCGCCCATGTATCCGCTCGTGGTCTGGTAGCCCTCGCGGTCTGGCCACACCACCACCAGCGTGGGGAACGCTTCCACGCGGTACACGCGCTGGAGCGAATCGACCACGGGGCTGTTGCGGCCCTGCTCGCGCTGACGATCGAGCACACGCACGGGCACGACCAGCTGCTCGAGCGCTTGTGCGCTGCGGGGATCCGAGAACAGCTCAGCCTTCATGCGTTGGCAGGGCGGGCACCACTCGGCGGTGAAGTCGTACAGCACAGGCAGGGACCGCGCGCGTGCCTCGGCCACGCCCTGTTCGGGCGTGCGCCACCGCACGGCTTCGTCGCGGTTGGCGGCAACCTCCTCGGGTGAGCGGCGACTCTCCACGACCTGAGTCGCGATGCGCGCCAGCATCAACAACGCGGCAAGGATCAGCAGCCAGCGCGGGTCGCGGCGCGACGAAGAGCGATCCTGCATCGCCGCACGCGTCGGCGTGGGAGTTGGCGCGTCAGTCGGCGGCATACGAGAGCTCCCGACGATTCAGGCGCCAGATGGCGACGCCCAATCCCAAGGTGAGGGTGGAGGACCACGATGCGAGTTCGGCCCAGGAGATCGCGCCACGACCGAACAGCCAGCCCAGGTCGAGCTTGGGGAAGAGCGTGTCCGAAAGGAATCGAGCGGCGATGCCCACGGCGTCCCAGTGCAGTTGTCCCGAGATCATCGACAGCACCTGTGCGCTGACGAAGCACAGGAGCAGGACGCCCAGATCGCCCAGGCCATTGACGAACGCCGACAGCGCCAGCATCACCGCAGCGCCTGCGAATGCCATGGCCGCGCCCTCGAGTACGATGCGCGCGGCGTCGGCCGCGCCAACGGGCGCACCCCGCCACGACAGCGCGAGCGTTGCGAGCAATACCTGCAGGAGCACGAACGCTGTTGTCGCCAGGCCAGCGGCGAGCCAGCGGCTCACCACATAGCTGGGGCGCGAGACCGGCCGCGCGAAGGTCAGCTGCAGGACGCCGCTCGAGACATCCTGCCCGATCGCACCGGCCACGAACACGAGCACGACCTGCGCTGCCGCACCCGCGAGGGGAGCGAGCGAGCGGGTGAGCGTCGCCATCAGGAGCGGCCCGCCGAACATGAGCATCAACAGGGTCATGCGCATCGGGCTCCTCGCCCGCTGGCGTAGGAATGTGGTCACCAAGGTGCGGTTCATCGGCCACCTCCCGGGTGGAACAGCCGCTCGAGGCGGCCTTCCTCGGGCGCCACCTCGATCACCGGCAGGCCTGCACGAAGCAGCGCTGCGAGCAACAGCGTTGCGCCCGCGTCATCGGGGACGCTGAAGCGCGCGTCGGGCGCGACCCATTCGTGGAACTGCGCGCCCGCGCCGCTGGCCAGATCGGCGAGCGACACACCCGCGGGCCACGCCGTATCGGCCGACAGGCGCACGCGCAGCACTCGCGCATGGCTGGCGCCGGCGCGCGTGGTCTCGATCGATTCGATGCGCCCCGCCTTCACGAACACCACGCGCGAGCAGACGCGTTCGACCTCGGCCAGTTGGTGCGAGTTGATCACCAGCGTGACGCCCTCGCGCGACAAATCGCCGAGCAACTTGCGGAACAGGAGCACGCCCGCCGGATCGACACCCGAGATGGGCTCGTCGAGGAACAGCAGGCGGGGGTTTCCGAGCAATGCCTGCGCCAGCCCCAAACGCTGCAGCATGCCGCGCGAGTAGCGGCCCACGCGCAACTCGCCCTGCGCGGGCTCGAGCCCCACGCGCGCCAGCACCTGCGCGCAGTCCTCGCGGCGAGTCCCCGCCGGCAGATTCGCCAATGCGTGGTGGTAGTGCAGGAAATCCACGCCCGTCATCCAGCGGTCCAGCACGAGTCGTTCGGGCAGGTAGCCGGTCGCGGCGCGCACCTGCAGATCGTCCGGGGCGCCGCCCTCGACCCGCACGCGGCCCGAGTCGGGCTTGAGGAATCCCAGCATGCAGCCCAGCAGCGTGGTCTTGCCCGCCCCGTTGGGGCCGATGATCCCCAGCGTCTCGCCGGGCTCCACCGTGAGCGAAACATCGTCCAGCGCGCGCACGGGGTGGCCCATGCCACGCTGGTAGGTCTTGGTCACATGTTCAACGAGAATGGCGGTCATGCTCACTTTCTAGCATCATCGGGGCCGCGAAGCACGGAGGAATCGCAGTCGGTGTGTTCAGGAGAGGTGAGGGATCGCATGCACGCACAACTCGAGCAGGAGATCGCGTCGTCCTTGGAGGCTACGCCAGACCTGCTCCCTTTGTTGCCAGCGCTGTTCGAGGGCCTCGATGACCTGGGCAGTTCGCCCGACACCTTGGTCACGGTGTTGCGCAGTTTCGCCGCGGAACTCAAGGGTGCGCATGTGTTGGATCTGGGCTGCGGCACGGGCGCGGTGAGCGTTGCGCTGGCCAAGGCGCTGTACGCGCGGGTGCTGGGCGTGGATGGATTTGCGCCCTTGCTGGAACAGGCGCGGCGCCGAGCCACGGAGGCCGGCGTGAGCGACCGCGTCACATTCCGCGGAGGCGACCTGCGCCCCATGCTGCAGGCCGAAGGCCGCTTCGACGCCGTGACATGGATGGCGATGGGCTCGTTGCTGGGCGATCTTCAGGACACCGTGCGGCAACTGCGGCGCGTGGTGCGTGTGGGCGGGCTGGTGATGATCGAGCACGAAGTCCGCGCCCCGCACGGTGGCGTGATGCCCGATGTGGCTCCACTGCGCGCCATGCTGACCGCGCAGGGCGACGAGTTGGTGCGCGAGGTGACCGTGCCCGCATGGCAGGCGCGCGAGGCCGAGAAGGCGCGCGCCACGCGCCTGCGCGCGAACGCCGAGAAGCTGGCCGAAGCGGATCCCTTCCAAGCGGCATCGGTGCTGCTCTACCTCGAGCGTCGCACCACCGGCGCGGCGCGGCTGGCGAACGAATCGCATGCGCACTTGTGGGTGCTGCGGCGGAAATGACCCGGGGCTCGCGGGTGGCGAGCCTCGCCCGCTCAAGCGGCTGCGTCGTCCACAATCGGTTGCGTTGCCGCCGCGGGATCGGCGTGCAGCTCCCCATGGTGCATCACCACCGGCGGCGCGATTGCAATGGAGTCGGGCCGTGCCAGCGAGCCGCGCACATCCAGGATGGCGTCCTGTCCGGGGTAGGGCCGCGAAGTGGCCTGGATGATCGTGGCCATGCGCGAGGTGACGGCCTGGATTCGCTTGGCGGCTTCGAGGATGCGGTCCACGCGCGGGCGCGTTGCCTCCTCGAGATCGTCGCGCCGCAGCAGCAACTGCGCGGTGCCAACGATCGTGGCCAGGGGATTATTCACCTCGTGGTTCAGTGCGCCAACCGTTTCGGTCACCCCGCGCAATCGTTCGGACTCGAGCAGCTTGGTCTGTGTCGCGGCGAGTTCCTCATAGGCGTGCCGCGTGGCGGCGAACAACCGTGCATTGCGGACCGCGGCCCCGGCCTGGGTCGCGATGATGCTGAGCACACCCATTTCGTGTTTGGTGTAGCGGTCGGCGTTCTCGTAGTCCTGAAGTGCCAGCACGCCCACGGCTTCGTCATCGGTGACGATGGGGACCGCGAGGAACGATTGGCACGGCCGGCCATGCAATGTGACGCCGAGTGCCTCGAGCCGCGCGCGCACATCGCCGTTGAGGAGTAGCGACTGGCGCGTGGCGAGGATGTGTTCCGTCGTGCCGCCGCTGAATGGGCGCGTGCGGTCCTCGAGCTCGATCTGGCCTGCATTCACCCAGATGGGGAAGCGGATGACCTGCGACTCCCGATCGTGCAGCGCAAAGAAGAAGTTGGAGTGATCCATGATGCGGCCAGTCTGTTCCCAGATGCGGCGCGCGAGCATGTCCATCTCGAGCGTGGCCGAGAGCGCGGTGCCGATGTCGTTCAGCACCGAGAGCTCACTGTTGCGCAGGAACAGCTGATGCCGCCACTCCACCTCGTCCGACAGGTCGGTGAGTTGCGCCGCGAGCGAGCCGTCTTCGCTGCCGCCGCGGATCGTCAGTCGGAACCCCTTCGCCAGATCATCGCCGACCACGAGGGGCAGGAACGCGCTGGCGCTGCCACTGCGTCTGGCCTCGCCCAACACCACATGCGCAGGCGGACCGAACAACGCGTTCAACCGCGGTTCCACCTGGAACGCCGCTGCGATCTCGCGGAACGCCGGATTCGCATAGAGCGTCTCGCCCGTCGCGCTCACGAGCACGACGGGTTCGGGTAGGCGATCCAGCAGGATGCGATCGGCGGACATGCGCGAGTCTCCGGAGTTCCATTGGAGCATCGGCACATCGGGAGCGCTGCTGAAGCAACACGAAGGCCCCGGCGCGTGTTGCACCGGGGCCTATCGAGCAGGTGTTGGAGGAGCGCCTACTTGAGGACGCGGTCCTTCATTTCCTTTGCGATACGGAACTTGAGGACCTTCTTGGCCGGAATCTTGATGGCCTCGCCGGTCTGCGGGTTCCGGCCCATGCGGGCCTTGCGGTTCACGACGACGAGCTTGCCCAGACCCGGAAACTTGAAGCCGATCTTGGCCTGCTTGGCGGCGAGGGCGGCGATCTCTTCGAGGATCGCAACACCGACCTTCTTGGGCACTTCGAACTTCTCGGCGAGGTAGCCCGCAATCTGAGTCTTGGTCATGATCTTGGCAGCCATGGGGATCCTTCCTCCTGTAGACGGTCTGCGTAACCGCTCCATAATGTCGGACGGACGCGAGTCGCGCGCCCTAGCCGCTGATGGGTATATCAGTGTCCTTGCGGAAATCAAAGGGAAATTCTTGGGCGAGTCGCAGTTCGCCCGCGCGGGGAGCGGGCAGAACAGATCCCATCCACTTCCACCCGCGGGCCGAGGCCTTCCGGGGCACTCGCGCAACCCCTGAGAAATGGCCGAAAACAGCGCCAGGCGCGCGGCGCAGGCGGGTTCGTTTCTGCATGCGTGCGTTGGGGTTATCGCGTCAGCACGATGCGTTGCATTCGCCTCGCGCCGCCCGCAGCAGCGCGTAGGAAATAGATGCCCGCAGCAACGCTGCGTCCGCGATCGTCGGCGCCGTCCCACACCAGATCGTGCCGCCCTGCGCTCCAGCGGTCGCTGGCCAAAGCTCGCACTCGGCGCCCGTCCAGCCCGAACACCGCGATCTCCACGACGGTTTCGCGGCTCAACTCGAGCGTGCAGCGAACGGGTCCACGCGAGGGATTCGGGCTTGGCGCCGACAGCGCGAGTTGTGGCGCGACCGGCGTCGGGCGAACCGAGACCGGCAGTGCGCTCAAGTCCAGCTTGTAGATGGAGCGGCCATGCGTGAACGCGAACAGTTGGCGCGAGCCCGCGTGGTACTCGAGATCGAAGATGGTCTGCAGCGGCATTCCGGCGCCCAATCCCCACCAAGTGGTACCCAGGTTGCGGGTGATGAACACCCCCAGGTCGGTGCCCAGATAGAGCGTGTTGGGGTCGAGCCCGTCCACGACGATGTCGTTCGCGGGCACATCGGGCAGATTGCCGGCGATGCTCTGCCATGTCGTGCCTCGATCACTGCTGCGGTAGACATGCGCCAACGCCTCGTCCTGACCGAATCCCGAAAGCGTCACATACACGACCTGGGCGTTGTAGCGGTCCGCGCTCACGCGCGTGATGCTGCGGACCGGCAGCCCGGCGGAGATATTGGTCCAGCTCGCGCCCTTGTTGACGCTGCGCCAAACCCGTCCGTCGTCCGTGCCCGCGTAGAACACCGAATCGTTCACGCCGCTCACATCGAGCGTGCTGATGGTGCCGTAGACCAGCGCGCTGCCCGGGTTGGTCGTGAGGTCGCCGCTGACGGCGCTGAAACCCGCCCCATTGTTCGTGCTGAGGTACACGCGCTGGCTCCCGACCAACAGGAGGTTGTGGTTCTTGGGGCTCATCGCGATGGGTGTGCTCCAGTTGTACCGGTCAGCATTGACGAAGCCCGAGGCCGCGACGAAACTCGAACCATTGGTCGTCGAGCGGCGAATACCGGAGCGACCACAACAGTTCTGCCACTCGGCGAAGAGGATGTTGGTGTCGACGGGATCGCTCAAACAGTAGAAGCCATCCCCGCCCAACAGGACGCTCCAGTTATAGGGGTCCGATTCGGTTTTGAGCGTGTTGTTGTCCTGCGTTCCACCCAGCACTTTGAGCGGGTTGTTCTTGTCGACGTAGCCTGCGTAGAACTGGGTGATGGGCAGGTCCACGGATTTGACCCAACCGCCGCCCGTGTCCCAGAAGAAGCCGCCGTCGTTGCCGAGGAACCGACGCGCAGGG
>JANLOU010000622.1:0-3768 GCA_031366735.1 Candidatus Eiseniibacteriota bacterium | reverse complement strand
GCTGCTCGGCGCTCATCGGGCGTTGCGCTCGCGCCGATGGGTGAGCGACCCGGCGGGCACCACCGAGGCCTCGCCCAACTTGTCGCGCACCTTGTCGAGTGCGTTCTGGAGCGCCTTGGCCTTGGTGTCCGTCTCGAACAGTCCCAGTTGCTCGCTCTCGGGGGTTCGCTCGAGCGCGCTCGCGCTCACGCCCAACAACCGTTGCGGGGATCCGTTCCAGTTCGCGCGCCACAGCGCGCGCGCGACTTCGTAGATGCGCAGGTGATCGTCCACGGCGATCGGCATCGCCTTCTGCCGGGTGACGGTGTGGAAGCGATGGTCGCGCAGCTTCACGGTGATGGTCCGGGCCGCAAAACCATCGCCACGCAGTCGCCGCGCCACTTGGTCCGATAAGCGGAGCAGCGTGCCTTCCAGGTACTCGGCATCGCGGCAGTCTTCGGGCAGCGTGATTTCGTGCCCCATCGATCTAGGGTCGACGCCCAGATGATACGGCGTCACGGGCGTCTGGTCCTGACCCCACGCCGCGGCGCGCAGTTGCGGTCCGATCATGCCGAAGTGCTGCTTGAGCAATGGCTCGGGTGCGCACGCAAGGTCGCCCACGGTGGCGAGTCCCAATTGCTTGAGGTGGACCGAGAGCTTGGGGCCCACTCCCCATAGCTCCTGCACATCGAGTGGCCAGAACACGCCGCGGAATGCTTCCTCGGTGAGCGGCGTGATGCCTTTGGGCTTGTTCACGCCCGATGCCATCTTGGCGATCAGCTTGTTGGGACCGACCCCGATCGACGCGCCCAGCCCGTGCCCTTCGGCGATGCGCTGCTGGATGTCGCGCGCGATCACGAGCGCTGCCTCCATGGTGGCGCCGCGCGCTCCCAGGCCTCCCAGATCGAGGAACGCCTCGTCCACGCTGAACGGTTCCACATCGGGAGTGATGGACAGGAAGAGCTCGAGCAGCTCGAGCGACTTCTCGACATACTTGCGGGGATTGCCCTCGAGGTACTCGGCTTGCGGGCAGAGGCGCTTGGCCTCGGCCAGAGGCATGCCGGCGCGCACGCCGAAAGGCCGCGCCTCGTACGACGCCGCGGTCACCACGCCCCGACGCGAAGGGTCGCCGCACACGATCAGCGGCTTGCCGCGCAGGTGCGGATGGTGCGCCTGCTCGACCGAGGCGAAGAACGCGTCCATGTCGACGAGCAGGATCATGCTCGCGCACCCGCCCCGGCGCGTGCCGGGTGGCAGCGCGGCGTGTTCAACGCGAGCTGGTCCACGCGCGGCTCAACACCCAGCGTGGTCCTCGAGCGTCGTAGCACAGCTCATAACTGTCCTCCTTGGTCCCCTGCACGGCGAAGTAACGCAGCACCGCCTGGCCCTCGCGACGGTTCCATTGACCGGTGATCTTATGCACGCGCACGACGCGACCCTGCCAACGGAAACGCAGGGGGCGCATCGAGCCGTCCTCGAATGCGGTGAGCACATCCACCGGGTCATCCAGCGATTCGAACATGGGAGTCTTCTGGTCCGGCACCATGCGCGACGCTACTGCACAAATGGGCAGCGTCGCAAGCGCGGAATCGCATTGTGGAATCGAACGACCCCCGGGAGTGGGTCTCCCGGGGGTCGTCGCACAGCGAGGACCCGGCTCAGGCCGCCTTGGGCGTGTCCTTCGCCACATCGCGCCCACGGCGCACGACCACTGCGAAAGTGGCGACGAGCGTGAGGATCGCGCCGAGCCAGACCAAGTTGATGAACGGCTTGGTGCTCACTTCGACCGCGAGGATCTCGGCGTTGTCGGACTTCTCGGCGCCCGGCAGGGACAGCGACACACGCCCGCCGTTGTTGGGATCAGCCGTGAGGATGCTCACCTGCCCCCCACCCGGGATGTAGTCCGGCGTCCGCGTCATCTCGCCAGTCCCCATGGCAATCTCGAACACGGGTTTCAACGGCACCGTGCGCCCCCCGATCTCGGCGGTCAGGTTGGCGATCAGCTTCATGCGACCGTTCTCGGGCATGGGCGTGAAATCGTGGAAGGTATATGTGACCGCGCCGACCTTCTTGCTCTCGCCCTTGGCGAACCAGAGCCCGCCATCCCCAGGCTTGTCGCCCACCATCTCCAGCGGCGAGATGTAGACATCGTGCGACCAGAACCGTTCGATGTGCGGGTTCTTCATGTAGCCCTGATTGAAATCGCTCCAGTAGAAATGCGCGTTCGCGGTGTAACTCTTCTCTGGGGTCACCACCGCGATGACCGCAGCATCCTTGCCATCCTTGCCATGGATCATCCCCTGATACTCGAGCTTGAAGCCCAGCGCGCTGCGCTGTTGGCCCTTGGGGAGCTGCACCTGTGCGTTGCGGCCATAGCCCGAGGAGAGCACCACGCCGATCAACAACACCGTGACGCCAAGGTGGCCCATGTAGGCGATGCCATGCTTCCAGCCGGAGCGGAAGCCCTTGATCGTGACCACCAGGTTGGACGCCATCGCGAAGCCCATGGCGAACACGACCAGCACGGGCAGGACATCGCGCACTCCCCACAAGACCGCACCCAGCGTCAGGAGCAACGCGAACGCGAATGCGGGCGCAACGCTCTTGAGCAATGCGTCGGATTCGTGCTGGCGCCAGCGCAGCATGGGGGTGACGCCCATGAGCAGGCCCATGGCCACCGCGAGCGGAGCATTGACCAGATTGTAGAACTCGGTCCGCACATTGGTGGGCGGACCGAACAACTTGGTGAACAGCGGCGCGCTCATGCCGATCGTGACGAGCGCGCACATCAGCATGAACACCAGTTGCCCCAGCCACATGAACGATTCGCGCGAGAAGTTCCCCAGCGGCTGTGCCGGCGGAGGGATGTGGCGAAGGCGGGCGATCAGCAACCCGAACCCCACCACGGTCGCCACGCCCAGAAAGGACAGCAGGAATCCCGACAGTCCCAGATTCGCGAACGAGTGCACCGAGAAGTCCGCGAGCACGCCGCTGCGGGTGAGGAACGAGGCGTACAGCACCAGCACATAGCTGAGGATGGCGAGGAAGAAGTTGGTGCGTCGCAGCGACCCCGTCACGCGTTGGATGAGCAGGCCGTGCACCAGTGCGATGTTGCTCAGCCACGGAATGAGCGAGCCGTTCTCGACCGGATCCCAACCCCAGTAGCCACCCCAGCCGAGCACCTTATATGCCCACACCCCACCCATGATGAAGCCAGTGGCCTGGATCGCCGTGGAGAACACCGCCCACGGGAGCACGGGCTTCACCCAGCCGTCGTAGTCGCGCTTCATCAGGGCCGCGCAGGCGATGGCGAACGGCACCACGAACGAGGAGAAGCCGGTGAACAGCACCGGCGGATGGATCGTCATCCAGTAATCCTGGAGCAGCGGATTGAGCCCCTGACCATCGAGCGGCACCTTGCCCGCCGCAAAGGTCAGGAACGGCCCACGCATCACGCTCACCAGTGTGAGCATCACGAGCGGCAGGTTGAGGAAGAACATGGTGTACGGCTGGAGCGAATGCTTCCAGCGCATCACGACCAACCCCATGGTCGCCGTGATGAGTCCCCATAGGAGGAATGTCCCCTCCTGCCCGCCCCAGAACGCCGCGTACACGAAGCGGGCGGGCATCGAGAGCGACGAATACGAGGCGACATATTGGAACTGGAACTGGTGCTGGAACAGGATCCACCACAGGAACGCCGCCCCGGCGAGCAATGACGCCCACTGCAGGCGGAACGCCGTCACGGCCACATCGAGCGCGCCGCCTGCGCGTCCTTGCCCCACCATC
>JANLOU010000583.1:0-1732 GCA_031366735.1 Candidatus Eiseniibacteriota bacterium | reverse complement strand
GTGTCGGTCACGCTCGAGAACACGCGGATGCCGGGCGAGGCGAAACTACCGTCGCACACCCACAACTCGTTGCCCGAGAGTTCGGCATCGCCCAGGGTGAACCCGCCGGGCGCATACACGGTCGCCAACTTGCGGCCCGTGCTGGCCGACCAAGTGATCAACAGAGTTTTGTAGCTGGCGTCGCTGACGATCGCATACGACTTGGCCGTATCGCGCCAGACGATGTCGGCAACATCGCCGCCGAGCGAGTCCTCGCGCGCGACCACGCCGGCGCTGGCCAGCACCACGGGATCGATGCGCTCGATGCCACCATCGAGCGCTCCGTAGAAGCCGACGCAACCCAGCAGCAGCCGACTGGTGCTGCGATCGAACTGGAACGCGGTCACGGGATTGGTCAACTGCAGCACGATCGCCTGCACGCCAGCCGTGGCCGCGTCACAGTCCACGACCGTGTCGGTGCGCGTGTCGATCACCGCCACGAGCGAGGTGTCCGTCGGGATGAAGCCGGCGTTGCGGTTGACGCGCTGCAGCGACACGAACAGCAGCGGGCCCACCATCATGAGGTGGTCCATCTCGGGAATCCCATCCGCATCGGCGAAGGCCGCGAGCGAGATGGTGCCCGTGTGCGCCCCGGTGCTCGGATTCACGATCCACAGGTCGGTGCGCTCGTAGCGTGTGACATACGCCTTGGTCGGCGAAGCGAAGGCGATGTCGTAGGGGTTGGCGCCATTGCCGACGCTGAACTGGAGCAGGGTGGCGTAAGTGGCCGGATCGATCACCTGGATGTTATCCGCGCCGAATCGGTTGACCACATAGACGCGGCCGCCGTACCAACGCAGCCGCGCGTCGGAGTGGACGCTCGCCACATCGCACGAGGGCGCATGCGTGGTGGTGTTGACGGCGCTGAAGGAGCCAGTCGAGTAATCGGTTTCGAAGACGAACGCCTTGCCGGCGATGGCCGCGCGTGGCAACGCGAAGGCGGCAAGGGCGAGCAGGACGAGCAGCGATCGGACACGGAGCGGCATGGGAATCTCCTGGGCGGGATGGGTGAGCGGCGTCGATGGACGGAATCTAGGGGTTCGAAGCGTTGAAATGGGTCTCGATCGAGGCGAACACGCTGCGGCCCGGGAGCGGGAACCCCCCCACATCCTCGGCGCGGCGGTTGCCCAGGTTCTTGCCTTCAAGCGTCAGCCGCGCCGGCCCGAGCGCAGCCGACAACGCAGCGCCGACCAGCGTGCGCGCAGGCACACGGCGAAAGTTGATGCGGTCCTCGAAGTCATCGCTCAGGTGCTGCAGGTCGGCAGAGGCGCGCCAACGCGCATGCGACCAATCGAGCCGCGCGTATCCCTGCTGCTCGCTGCGCTGCGGCAGGCGTCGGCCGTGGTAAAGGCCCGGCCCCGTCTCGATCGCCGACAGCCAATCACGACTGGCCGAAAGGGCGAGCTCGCCCCAGGTGACGCGCAGGCTGGCCTCTTCGCCGCGCAGCGCGGCCTGCGCCACATTCTGGGCGCGCACGCTGCTCTGCGAGTTGCGTTGGAACAGGATCAACTGTTCGAGCAGCGCCTGGTGATGCCCCCATTCCAATGCGACGCGCACTTGGCGCCACGCGCCACTCCACGCCCCACCGGCATCCCAACTTTCGCCCCGCTCGGGCTGCAACGCCGGGTTCCCCAGGACACTGCCCTGATTGCCGAACAGCTCGAGGAAATCCGGGGCGCGCTGCGAGCGCGAC
>JANLOU010000431.1:0-5275 GCA_031366735.1 Candidatus Eiseniibacteriota bacterium | reverse complement strand
AGCATCGAGGTGCGCATCGCCAACATGGGCAGCGCGCCGGCAACGGCATCGCTCGACCTCGCGCTGGCGTATCCCACGGTGCGCCGCACCTTCGTGGCGTTCGATCGCACCAGCGCCGATAGTACGGCGGCGTTCGTCATGCCCGGCCTGCGTCAGGCGCGCGCGTGGACCGATGCGGCGCCCGCGGGCGGCGAGGCGCACTGGAACGCGCAACTGGCGCCCGGACAAACGCGGGTGGTGCGCGTGGTGCTCGCGGCCTACACGCTGGATGCCAAGCTGCTGCGCGCTTGGGCGCGCACGGCCCATGGCGCGCGCGTGGCCGAGACGCGGCGCTACTGGGAGGCGCAGCTCAAGCCCGCAGCCCAGTTCACGCTGAACGACCCCGAGACCGAGGCGGCGCTCAAGGCGGCGTGGGTGGTGCTGCTCAGTTGTCGCGAGCGCTACGGTGCACATGTCGTGCCCATCGGCGGACCGTTCCATTACCGCGATGTGTGGCTGCGCGACGGCGCCCGCGCGATCTCGGCGCTGGCGGTGTCGGGGTTCACGCGCGAAGCCATGGAACTGGCCAACGGGCTGCAACTGTTGCAATGGCCCGACGGCGCGTTCCTCTCGCAGCGCGGCCAGCTCGACGGGCTGGGCCAGGCGCCCTGGGCGTTCGCCGAGGTGGCATTGCGTCGGGGCGCCGACACCAGCGGCGTGCAGGCGACGGCGGCCTCGGCGATCGCCGCGTGGCGTTGGTGCGAGCGCGGCCGCGCGAATGGGCGCGCGACGGGGTGGACGGGCGGAACGCTCATGCCGGTGAACGACCCGCGCGACAACGAACTCACGCGCGCGCAACTGGTTGGCAACGACGCGTGGGCGATCGCGGGCTACGCGGCCACTGCTCATCTGGCGCGCGCGGCGGGTTGGCGCGCGGTGGCCGATTCGGTTGAGCGCTCGCGGGCGGCGTACCTGGCCGATTTCCGCGCGGCCCTGACGCGTTCGGGTTCGCCCGATGTGCCGCCCAGTTGGCAATCGCGCGGGCGCGACTGGGGCAACCTCGCGGTGGCGTGGCCCTGCGGTGTGGTTTCGGCCGACGATCCGCGCATGGCTCGCCTCGCCACGCGCATGTGGGCGCGCGCGGGCGGCCCCGGCCTGTGCCTCTACGCCGGCAGCAACATGCGGCATGGCTATGCAGGAGCGGAACTTGGCACTTGGGCGCTGCTCGCCCGTCGGCGCGCCGACGCCGACGCCGTGCTGGCGTCGCTGCTGCATTGGCGCAGCGCCTCGGGCGCGGGCTGCGAGTTGTTCAGCGCCGCGGGCGACCCCGGCGACAATCTGCCGCCGCATCCCACCAGCGCCGCGGCATTGGTGGCGCAGGTGCGCAACTCTTTGGTGTTCGATGACGGCGACACGCTGCGCCTGGCGCTTGGCGCGCGCGATGCATGGTGGCGCGGCGGGCGAGTGCGGGGCCTGCCGACGCGCTTCGGCACGATCGACCTTGCGCTCAACGCTCGCGAGGCCTCTGTCGAAGTCGCATGGACGCCGGTCAAGGTCTGGAGCGAGTTGGTGTTACCGCAGGGTCGGCGCCTGGCGGGCGCCGCGCCGCTGCCGCTCTTGGCGGGCCCGGGTGGCCTGAGCGTGCTGGCGCCGCCGGGCACCGGGCAGGTGCGCGTGGCGACAACGCAGGTCGGAGCCCCGTGATGAGTCGCGAGCGCAAGCCAGCGCGCACCGCCACGCAGCGCCCGTGGCTGCTGCCGCTGATCGCGGCCCTCTTCGTGGCCGGCGCCTTCGGCGTCTGGTGGTGGACCAATCACTCCGAGCCCGCGCGGCCCCAGCAGAACCTCGAGCTCTCCAAGCAGGCCGCCACGCGCGCCGCCGAGCTCATTCGAGCGAAGCGCTTCCGCGAAGCACAGGCGGCCTACCGCGTGGCCATGGCGCTCGCGCCGCAGGATTTCTGGCAGTTGCATTTCGTGCTCGCGGCCACCGCGGCGCAGATCTCGGTCGAGAACACTGAGCGCGCGGGCATCTCGCAGCCCTACTCACGCTCGAGCGTGGAACGCGTTGCCGCCATGCGCGAAGCGCTCTCCGAGTTCGATCGTGCCGAGCAACTGGCCGACTCGCCGCAGGCGCTGGCCACCATCTACTCGACCCGGGCCGAGACCTATCTGACCTGGGGCCAGATGTGGGAGGCGTTGCGCTTCTTCGAGGCCGCCGCGCGCGCCGACACCGCGGACCACACGCGCCGCCTGCGCGTGGCCAAGCAGGTCGCGCTCATGCAGCATCCCGAGAACGCACGCACGCTCGATGAGGAGATGCAGCAGGCGAAGGCGCCGCCGCCCTCGCGTTGATGTGGATAACTTCGTCAACGCGAAGTTCCGCTTGCGCTTGGAGCGAGGCTCATCTACTTTCCGCTTCGGAACATGGACGTGCCACAGAGTTCCAACCACACTTGCTGACCCTTCGGATCCGCCCTGCGCGGGGGGGTTTCATGCCGCAGTGGACTCTGTTCGAAAATGACTTTCGAACGATCGACCTGGTATTGGCGGAGCTGCTGGAGCGTACCAACGCTCTGTCGGCCCACCTCATCGACCGTTCCGGCCAGCTCATCACCTCGGCCGGTCGCGTCGACGATTTCGATGCCACCTCGTTCGCAAGTCTGGTCGCCGCCGACTTCACCGCCAACGCCGAACTCGCCCAGTTGCTGGGCGATGCCGAGGTCGAGGCGGTGGTGAGCGAGGGGCGATCGCGTTCCACCCATTCCTGCATGCTCGCCGACCGAGTGATCCTGTGCACGGTCTTCGACAAGCGCAGTTCATTGGGACTCGTCCGGTTCCGCGCCAAGCGCGCGGGTGCCACGCTGGATTCCGTTTTCCGTGGGCTGTTCGAGAAGGTGGGTATCGCCGAGCCGGCACCCGCACCGGCGTATGCCGGGGCGCCCGATTTTGCGACAGCTGCCGCCAGCGAGGTGGACGCGCTGTTCGGCGAATAGCGCCGTCCTGCTTTCGGAGGTCTGGTCCGTGGCGTTGATCAACCATCGGACGCGCGAGATCCATTTCAAGATCGTGTACTACGGCCCGGGGCTGTGTGGGAAGACCACCAACCTCAAGTCACTGCACGACAAGCTGCCCGCCGAGCGGCGCGGCAAGTTGATCTCGATTGCCACCGACCAGGAGCGCACGCTGTTCTTCGACTTCCTGCCCATCGATCTGGGGCAGGTGAACGGCTTCCTGACGCGCTTCCATCTTTATACGGTGCCCGGGCAGGTGTACTACCGACTGTCGCGGCGCGCGGTGCTGCAGGGCGTGGACGGACTGGTGTTCGTGGCCGACTCGCATCCGTCCCGCGAATACGCCAATCGTGATTCGCTCGCCGACCTGCAGGACCACCTGCGCACGATCGGCGTCACGGGCCCCGCCCTGGCGCGCATCCCGTGGGTGTTCCAGTACAACAAGCGCGACATGGCGCAGGCGGTGCCGGTCGAACGCCTGCGCGCGGCGCTCAATCCCAACGGGTGGCAGGAGTTCGAAGCCGTGGCCAGCGATGGCCGTGGCGTGTCCGAAACGCTGCGCGCCATGTGCAAGGCGGTGCTCTCGCGTCTGGCGACGGGCACTTTCGCGCCGCAGATGACGCCCGAGCAGGCGCCGGCGAGTCCGGCCCCGATGGCGCCGGCCGAGCCCGCGCTGGTCGCGGCCGCGTCCGCGCGTCCCGCGTCGCCGACATCCGCGCCACCCGCGCCCGCGCCGCCGCGCGTGTCGAACTTCCCGCCGCGTCGCATCCTGCCCGCCGCGGGAGCGCCGCGCATCTCCGCCGCGCCGGCTCGTCGTGTTGCACCGCGCACGAGCGCCGCGCCTTCGGCGCCGGTGCCGCTCGGCCCGTTCACGCCGCGCGTATCGCCGCCCAGCGAGCCAGGCAAGTCATGAGGACGCTGGGCAAGTGGCTCGCCATGCTGGGCCCCGTGGGCCTGATCCCCGGGCCGCGCGCCACCTACGGCAGCTTGGTGGTGTGCGCGATCTGGTACTTCATGCCCGTCCCGCCGCAGTGGATGTACGGCATCGTGCTGTTACCGCTGACCGCGCTGGCCGTGTGGGCCGCCGGCGAGGCCGAACACGAGCTGGGCCACGACGCCAACGCCATCAGCATCGATGAGGCCGTGGGCCAGTCGATCACGCTGTTGTTCGTGCCGCACACGCTGGCGGCGTATGGGTTGGCGTTCGGGCTGTTCCGGCTGTTCGACATCTGGAAGCCGCTCGGCGCCAACGAAGCCCAGAAGCTCCCGGGCGGTTGGGGTGTTGTCGCCGATGACATGATCGCCGGTGTGGTCGCGCTCGGCGCGTTCCATGGGATCGTCTGGCTGGTGCACCGATTCGCGTTGCCGCTGCCGCTCTGAGCCCCGCTTCCTGGCCGGCGTGCAGCGCCTACAAGCCGTGTAAGTCCGTCATGGCACAACAGGGCTGATTCCGCGCTCGCCCGGCGCCCAGAGGCTCCTTCCTGCGCACGCGAGTGACACGCGAGGTGGGCAACCCCCGCGCAGGGCGCGGGTTACTGGCCGCGCACGCGAATGCCACCGCGGGGGCTCAACGGGGCACAAGGCGTGCACTGCTCTGTCCCATCGGCCGTACGGATACCCAGGCTCTGAACACAAGGAGAACCAACCCATGACTGTCATCCACGCAAAATCCGAAATCGAGACCTACTGCACGACATTCGAGCGGGAGTCCGCGACCACGCTGAAAGTGCTCAAGGCTTTTCCCCCGTCCAAGGCGGACTTCAAGCCCGTCGAAAGTTCGCAGAGCGCACGCGAACTGGCTTGGACTCTGGTGATGCTCGAGGGCTGCCTCGAGCCGATCCTGCGCGGCGACGCGATGATGAGGGAGATGCCCCCGATGCCTCCCACCTGGGCGGGGATCATGACGGCCTTCGAGGATGCGCAGCGGCGCACGAACGCGAAGCTTGACGAGCTCAACGAAGCGAAGATGAACGCCACCGTTCGCACGATGACCGGCCCCAAAAAAGAAGGCGATGTGCGTGTGGGCGAGTTGCTCTGGAGCATGCTGGACATGACGATCCACCACCGCGGACAGTTCTCGGTCTACCTGCGCATGGTGGGCGGGAAGGTGCCGTCCATCTACGGTCCCTCGGCCGACGAGCCGTGGTGATCAGCGCAGCACAACCGCCCGTCGTGTGAGGGTGCGTCCCAGCGCCTGAAGCCGTAACACATACACACCGTTCGCAGCTGCGCGTCCGTCCTCGAGCGTTCCACTCCACTCCAGGGCGTGCGCGCCGGCCTCGAGCG
>JANLOU010000415.1:0-5341 GCA_031366735.1 Candidatus Eiseniibacteriota bacterium | reverse complement strand
ACGTCTTCGTCGTAGAAGTCCTGGTTTGAGACCAGCCCAGTCTCCATGCGGCTGTACAGGAGACAGTTGATCATGAAGTGGTAGGTCGGCTGCAGGTCGCGGCTGTCGTCCTTCAGGTCCACATAGTGACGGGGGTTCATCGGTCGCCTCGGTCGTGCAGGGCCAGCTGCGCCGGGATGCTTCCGGCCGTACTGCAAGTGTCTACGGAATGGATTGAGCATCGGTTGTGCCACGCGGTTCTGGATGCCGGGCGTGAACTTGGATGGTGCGCGCGGTGCAGTTGCGGGTTCGGCGGCTGCTCGCGAAGGCATGTCATCACTCCGACTTCGCGTCATCGGAACCAAGCGCTGGGGCGGATGCCCCGAAGACGCGACCCCACCCCTGCGGATCGAGCACCGCGGGTGGAGTCGGTGGTCCTGCCCGATGCGCATTGCAGGATGCGACGGCGGTGGGTGAGCCGGCGCGGTGAGCGGCGCGCGAGCCGGCCCCACCCGTCTGCCCTGCAGCGGGATAGCCCGATTGCGCGCCGCGTGCACGGTCGTGGCGTCCCGCAAGCCCAAGGCCTGGGTCGGCCAGTCGCCGTGGGTCAGGCTCGACCCATTGCAAGGAAGCACTTGCGGGGCATGTCACTTGCGTGTCGCAATAGCGATGGCTGTGCCCTCCGCGCTGCCTTCCGGGACCCCACATGACCCTGCCGAGCGAAACCAAGATCCCGCTGCTGGAGCCGCGCGATACCCGCGAAGGCTTCCTCTCGCTCAAGCTCCGCCTCTGGACCGCCTGCATCGCGAGCGGCGTGGTGGCTGGGCTGGGCTCGCTGTGGGTGCTCGGCACTCAGGGCGGACCCGGGGCGGACGCGGCGACCTTGGTGGCCTGGCTCTCGGCGGTGGGGTTCGCCTCGGTGCTCACGGGCTTCGGCATGGCGCTGTGGCTCGATCACCATGTGGTGGGTCACCTGCGCGGCCTGTTGCGCGGCGTGCACAACGGGCGCGTCTGGGAGTTGCGCGGGCTGCCCGCGGCCTCGGGTTGGGGAGAGCTCTCGGAACTGGGCGATTCGCTCCAGGGCATGCTCGCCACGCAGCGCCGCAGTGCGCGCGCGTACGAAGAGTTGGAGCACACGCGCCGCCAGATGGCGCTGCTGCAGGAGGCGCTCGAGCGCTGGGTGCGCGAAGAGTCGTGGCTTGCGCCTGCGCTCGAGGACGGCGCCGTCGCGGACATGGCCGAAGCGCTGGGCAATGGACTGGCGAGGCGAGCCTCGGTGGAGCAGCAGAACCGCGAGGTCGCAGCGCAGGTGGCGCGTGAGTTGGTCGCGTCACTGGCCGACGCGCAGGAGTCCGCCGAACAGAGCGAGCGTGGCTTCGTCGAGGCCACGGCCATGCTCACCACGGTGCGAGAGCTGCAGCGGTTGTCGGGCGAGCTCACGCACGCGCTCGATGTGCTGGCTCAGCCGCCCGCAGCGAGCGAGCCGGTGGCCGGTGGTGCGCGCGAGGCGGCGCGCGAAGCGCTCGAGGAGTTGATCGCCGCATCGACCGGCAGCGTCGAAGCATTGGGTCAGGGCCTGATGCGCGTGCAGGACATTCACGAACATGTGCAGACCATTGCGAACCGGGCCACGCTCATCGCCATCCAGGTGTTGACCGCCGACCGCCGCGGCGACGCCGCCAGTGACGCGGTCGCGCAGGATCTCAAGCGGCTGGCGCAGGATGTGCGGGAAGCGACCGACCGCACCGGTGGGTTCGCGCTCGACATCGAAGCCGCAGTGGCCGACGCGGGCGAACGCATGCGCGGTGTGCGCGAACGCGCGTTCGCCAAGCTGGATGCGTTGCCGGAAGCTGCTCCGATCGCTCCCGCCGCCTCCCGCACGCACGATGATGCGCAACGATTGCTCGAGCGCGTCCGCGAGATGGTGCAGGACGCTGCGCGCAAGGGTGAGCGCCTGTCCGCAGCGGGCGAGCGCGCCTCGCGGGCTGCGGAACGGTTGACGCGGCGGCTCGATGAGGAAGGCGCCGAACTGGATGCGCTGGTGGTGCGACTCACGCCCGTCGGCACGCGGGGCGCCGGGCCGCAGTCCGGGCCGGGGCTCCGACTGATCGCGGAGGAGCGGTCCACCGCACCCTTGGCGGAACCTGAGGCGACCCAGACGGACGAGGACTCCCCGACGAATGGGGAAAGTCTGCGCGGGGAGGAACGCCCATGAGCAGCGGAGCGACACGGCATGGGGACCGGGAGATCGCGCGCGGACTGGTGGAATCACTCCGCCCTGCGCTCGGCCCCGATGCGAAGCCGGTCGCCGGGCTCGCGGCGCGCGATGTGGCGCAGTTGCTCGGACTCCTGGGGCTCGAGGCGGCACTCATGGTCTGTGGCGCGCATGCCGGACTGCAGCGTCCGCATGAAGTGGAGCACTTGGCCGAACGGATCGCTCGCGTCGCCGATGCCGCGCAGGCCGAGGAATCGTTGGCGCCGTTCCTCAGGGCGGATCGCGAACTGCGCTCGATGGCATCGCAGTTGGAGCAGGTGCAGTGGGAGGTGTCGACCACCACCGCGCCTGCAGCGACACATCCGGTGCTCGAACAGTTGGCGGGGCTCACCCTCGCAGGCGCCGAGGGATTGGAGTCCGCCCGGTGCACCGAGGCGGTCGCATCCGCAATGCGAGCGGCGTTGGAATGGTTGGGCGTGGATTCGCGAGGGCGCACGGCCGTGCAGTGGCAGGACTCTGCGCTCGAGTTGTCGATCCGCGTGTCGTTCCCGGGCGGGTTGGCGCCCGCGGGTGCGGTGCTCGCCGCGGTCGATGGCAGTCTGGGAGTTGGCGAGGACGATCGTTGGGTGATGCGAGTGCCGCTCGCCGGTGTCCGCCCCTCCTTCCTGTTATTGCGGCAGGGCCATCTGGGGCTGGCGCTGCCATGGCATGCCGTGGCGCGGCTGCGCATGCTGCGCGAGGGGGAGCGCGCGCAACTCAGCGAAACCGTGCTGCCTGCGCTTGCCACCTCGGCGGACGCCGCGGGCGAACGGCCCGCCGCGTTACTCGCGCACGGCCTGCGGCGCGCATGGTTCGTCGCCGACCGGATTGTGTGGCGGATCGCCGCCGAGCCCGAGGACGCCGACACCGCTGCGCCGGCTGCAGGATTGTCGCGCGTGATCCGCGTCGAGGGTGAGCAGATCTATTGGATCATCGATACGGCGTGGTTGGTGCGCGGCGTGGATCCCGTGACGGTGCCTGCGCCTGCGCCGCGGCCCCGCGCTTCGCTGCTGCTGGGCTCGGATGCTGGGCAGCCCGCCGAACCCGAGGACCCCTTCGCCGTGCTCGACCAACTCCTGCCCTCGCTGACACCCGAGGCGCCGTTCATTGCACGAGTGCCGTCGGCGCCCAAGGCCGAGCCCTCGCCCATACCCATCGCGCCCCCCCCGGTTGCGGTGACGGCAACGGTCGAACCGCCAGCGCCGCAGCCGGCGCGCCCACCCATCGTGCTCGGCGAGTCGCATGTGCGCCCGCTCGATACGCTGCGCGTGCGTCCGCGCCGCGCGCTCGTCGTGGATGACTCGCTCGTGGCGCGCATCTTCCTTGCGCGCCTGCTCGAGCAACGCGGATTCCCCGTCATCAGCGGCGAGAATGCCGCCGAACTGTGGGCCGGGCTGGAATCGCATGACTTCGGCGTGGTGTTCGTGGATGTCTGTCTGCCCGATGCGCGCGGCCGCGCCCATCTGGAGCGTGTGCTCGACCTGCGCACGCGATCGCGCGAGCCATTCGCCGTCGTGGTGCTCACGCGCGATGCCGAGGACGAGGAGGTTGCGCGACTGGCCGGTGCATCGTTGACGCTGCGCAAGCCGTTCGAGAGTGCTGCCCTGGATCTATTGCTCCTCAAGTTGCCCCGTCACCCGGAGGATCCCCGTTGAGCCAGCTTCGCACCGGACCGAATCGCCAGCTTCTGCCGCCGTTGGTATTGGTGGCGGACGACGATACGCGTGTGCTCGAGTTGCTGCAGTTGGCGCTCACCCAGCAGCACCTGCGCGTTATCACTGCGCCCGATGGAGACGAGGCGATTCGCCGCGCGCTGGCCGAGCGGCCGGACCTTGTGGTGATGGATGTGCGGCTGCCACGCAAGAGCGGGCTCGAGGTGTGCGAGTTTCTCAGGCACGATCCCGAGGACCCACATGTCCCGATCGTGTTGTTGTCGGCCACCGCGGATACCGAATCACGCTTGGACGGATTGGCGCGGGGTGCCGACGACTTTCTGGCTAAGCCATTCTCCCCCAAAGAACTCATCGCCCGCATCCAGCGGTTGCTCGCGCGTTCCGGCGAGGCTCGCGTGCAGAGGCGGCGCGGGATCGAACTCGAGCGCGAGCTCTCGCGGGCGCAGGAGGAGACCCGTCGCGCCCATACCGGGATGCGGCGCGAACAGCGCCTGCGCGAGCTGGCATTCGGCCTGGGACGCGAACTGCAGCGCACCCTCGATCTCGACGCGCTGGGCGAACGCGTGCTCGTGGCGGTGCAGCATCAGTTGGGTTGCAGCTCGGTGGCACTCCTGGCTCCAGCGCACGAAGGCGCCGACGCGGATCTGGTGCATCGTATGGCGCGCGGCGACGCCCAGGGTGCATTCGCAGCGTTGACCCTGCCGCGTGGCAGTGAGTTGCGCTCGCTCCTGGCCGGATTGGGCCGGCCCGTATCACGCGACGCGCTCGTGCGTTTTCCTGAACTGCGTGCGGAGTTGCCGGCGTTCGTTGCGGCGGGCGCCGCGCTCCTGGTGCCGCTCCGCCACGCGCAAGGGGTCGAGGGGGTGCTCCTGTGCACGGACCGTGGCGATGGCGTGCCGTTCACCCCGGCGGATCTTGATGCGCTCACGGCGTTCGCGGAGTTGGCGGCATCGGGGTTTCTCAATGCGCGGCGGTTCCGTTCGCAGCAGGACCAGACGCTCGGGCTGCTGGCGGAGCGGGCGTCGGCTCGCGCCACGACGGCGAAGGCCATCGCCGAGAGTGCGCGACTGATCGACTTGGCGGCAGAACGACTGGCGCTGCCAGCTCGGGACAGGTCGTTGTTGCAGCATGCCGTGCGGCTCTCGGCGTGGGGCTGGAGTGATGACGGACGCAAGGCGCTGGCATTGTTGCAGCCGCTCGATCCCACCGGGCGCATCGGTTCGCTCGCCGTACTGATCGCCGAGGGCGAGTCGCTCGAACTGGAAGGCGCCACCGCCGAGCGCCGTCGCGCTGCGTTGCTGTTGGGTGTCGGGGTGCGACACGCCATCGCGCGCATCGCAGGCCGCAGCCTGCAAGAGGGTTGGAGCACTGCCGTGGCATGGGCGGGAGCGGCGCTCGACGGCCCTACGCGTGAAGCGCTCGCAGGCGCCATCAG
>JANLOU010000243.1:0-2446 GCA_031366735.1 Candidatus Eiseniibacteriota bacterium | reverse complement strand
CATGCTTCAACGATAAGCGCCAGCCGCCCTCAATGAGGATCTTGCCCGGGAGTATCAAGCGATCATCGCATATGTCGTTTATTCGCAGGTGCTCAAGGGTGCGGCTTACATGAATATCGCGGCCGAACTCGAAGTGCATGCCGGCGAGGAGCTGCAACACGCGCTGATCCTCGCCAAACAGATCGACTATCTGGGCGGGTCGCCTGATGTCAAGCCCAAGCCGGTCAAGACCTCCGATGATGCCCGCGCCATGCTGCAGTTCGATCTCGACAATGAGACGGAGACCATCCACAACTATCGGATCCGAGTGCGCCAGTGCGACGAGCTCGAGGAGTACGCGCTGGCTGCGCAACTGCGCGCCATCCTGGTCCAGGAGCAGGATCATCAGATCGACCTGGCCACGGCATTGGGCATCGAAGTCCCGGATGCCTCCAAGCCGCTGAAGCGGAGCAAACGCCGAGCCTGATTCCCGCGCGGGTGGAATGCGGTGGACCCCGGAGTCCAACGCGCAGCCGCGGCGCTGGCCGAAGTCCGCAAGCTCCTACCGTGACTTACATCCTCCTTCTGCAAATCCGGACATTGCCGCAACCCTGACCCGGGCGCTCTGGACGGCAAGAGCACAAGCCAACTCATGCAGCGTCAACACCCTGGGTGCCGTGAACGGGACCAGTCCCTGCGTGGCACGGAACTGGCAATAGCCCTCCCTCGAGCTGCCCAGGGCAGCGGCAGGCCGAGATCCCCTCGCCTGCACACTGCGTCCAACTGCTGCGCGAAGGGAGGACATCATGTCGATCTCGGTGCCCACGAACTGTACGAGTCCGGAATGCCGCCAGCCGTCGATCAAGCCGATCCACCGCTCGTCACGTAAGGTTGCAATCGACGCGATCGACGGTCCGCCGGTGTTCGCCCTCCATGTCACCTACCGATGCACGCGATGTGGCCACACCTGGGCCGTGCAGGGCTACGCGGCGCAGGACGCGGGATGGCAGAGCAGCAACGACCGCGCCGCGGTCAGGGATCTGCAGCTGAGTTGTCGCGGCTGGTGACCGGCAGCGCCACGCATCCGCGGCACGCTTGCCGGCCGCGGATGCGCGGATTCCCCCGAGTTCATGCCACGATGCTGAGCGGCCGGGATTCACGCCGCCACGCGTCCATGCCACCCGCGCCCATGGTGAATTTCGCAAAACCGGCGCGCTCCAACAGGCTCGCGCCGATCGTCGCGCGATAGCCACTCTGGCAGACGACGACCCAATCCGTCTCGCGATCCAGTTCGCCCACCCGTGCCGCCAACTCGGTGAGCGGGATGTGCGTCGCGTCGGGGATATGTCCGGCCTGCCACTCATGCCGTCGACGCACATCAAGGACCCGACGGCCGGGTCGCACCGCGTCCCCGATGGGTTCCGTGGGCATGGACGCGGCCGCGAACCCGGCGGCGGACCACCCGGCGGCATCGGTAGCCAACAGGCCTGCCAAGCGCTCGTACCCGACGCGTGAAAGGCGCATGGTGGCCTCCTCGGTCCGAGCGGGCGCAACCAGCAGGAGGAGTGTCTCGGTGGGCTTGATCAATGTTCCCACCCACGAGGCGTACTGCCCGTCGAGTCCGACATGGAGGGCACCGAACGGGTGCGCCGCGGCGTAGTCCTCGAGTGGACGCGTGTCGAGCAATACGGCTCCCTGCGCCACCGCCTCGGCCACAGCATTGGGCCCGAGCACATGCGGCAATGCCGCGCCGTGGCGCAACGGCGGCCCTTCACGATTGAGATCACGCGAATGCAGGAAGTAGACCGGTGTCTCGGGAACATCGCGCGTGATCTCTGCGATGAACTTTGCTCGGCTCATGGGTTGGAGCGCGGCGTTCTCCAGACGCTCACGCCCGATGGTGCTCCAGCGCTCGCTCGAGATGGCCCGGCCGCAGAGCGAGCCGGCGCCGTGCGCGGGATACACGCGCGTCGCATCCGGCAACTGCAACAACTTCTCGTGCACGCTGTCGTACATCAGCCCAGCAAGATCGGCGACTGGCAAGCGTGAGGACAGGATGTCCACCCGGCCCACATCACCCACGAACAGCGTATCGCCTGTCAGCGCCGCCCAGGGCTCGGTGTCGGCGCCATGTTCGAACACCAGGAAGGTGAGACTCTCGGGCGTGTGGCCCGGGGTCTCGAGCGCGCGGATCCGCACTTGTCCCACCGTGAGCTCGTCGCCCTCGCGCAGCTTGCGATGCTCGAACTGGGCGTCGGCGCGCTCGCCCAGCGCGATGGTCGCGCCCGTTCGGTCGGCCAGTTCGCGGTGGCCCGAGACGAAGTCAGCGTGCAGGTGGGTCTCGAGGACCCAACGAATAGTCAGCCCATGCGCCTCGGCTTCCTCCAAGTACATCTCGACATCCCGGGAGGGATCCACGACAACGGCCTCGCCGCCATCGCCGATCAAGTAGGACGCATGTGCGAGG
>JANLOU010000329.1:0-2618 GCA_031366735.1 Candidatus Eiseniibacteriota bacterium | reverse complement strand
CAGATGTTCGGGTGGTTGAGATTCGCAGCGAGATGGGCTTCGCGCAGCAGCCGGGCGCGGGCGATCTGGTCGTGTAGGGACCGGACCGGCAGCACCTTGAGCGCAACCTCGCGATCGAGCCGAGTGTCTCGGGCCCGATAGACCTCCCCCATACCCCCGGCGCCCAGAGGGGCGAGGATTTCATAAGTGCTGAGCAGCGATCCGCGGGCCAAGGACATGGCGTCAATGTGGCACAGGCGTTACGGAGTGAGAAGCACGGACTCGGGGAGGCCCTGAGTCCCCCGGCTTCGCGCGGTGCTTCTTGATCACCACATTGCCAGACTGCTCATTTGCAGGGGGGGGCGGAGGAGCGGAAGTTCTTTCCACGGTGTGCGTAAGGTCCGCAATCCTGCGCGCTCATGGAGCTTCGGGCGATGTCACCTTGCCAGTGTGGCGTAAATGCTCCGTATGCTCCAATCAGGCGGATGGCGATTCCCCAGGGCTGACGGTGCAAGGGACGGGTCGGGGCCCCAGCTCCGTCACTTGGCTCGGGGTTTGTCCAAAGCCAGCGGTGTTCTGGAATACATACCCACCGGATGCCCGGACGGATCGAGGACGAGGGCGATGGCTCCGGTGCCGTCGGGCAGGTTGAAGGGGAACCCGGGCGCAAGTGTCCCTCGCAGCTCCTTCGCTTTCTCGCAACTTGCCTGGAGGTCGGTGACCTGAATATAGACGACTCCGTTGAACGCACTGATCGTGCCCTCGGCTCCTCGAAGTGTCCCGATCGCCCGACCACGCGCGACGATCTCCACCGCCTGATCAGTGCCCTGCAGCGGCGTGAAGCTCCAATCGAAGAGTTTGCTGTAGAACTCCTTGGATTGCGGCAGATTGGAGGTCGTGATGTCGAACCACGCGATGCGTCCGCGTCCGACATCCGCCGGGGGCGACTTGCGTGGAGCAGCCTGAAGCGGTCCCGTCATAAGAATCAGGGCCACGGTCACTGTCAGAATCGCGTTTCGCATGAGTGTTCTCCTCCTGATCAAAATAACGGGGGGAAGATAATCCGGTGGTGACCTGCCCCCTCTACTTCACGAACGGCGCGCCAATCATTTCCATCGCGCCATTCGCGCGAAGTTGCACGAGGTAGAAGCCCGCGCGGGTCGATGCCGTGTCCAGTCCGAGTAACGCATCGTGTGCGCCCTGGTCAAGTGCGCCCAAGTCGCGATCGGCGACCAGCCGGCCGGCGAGGTCGAACACTCGCAGTCGCACTTTCGCGCGAGCGGTCAGTGAGAATGTCGCCCGACTTGAGCCCCGCAAAGGGTTGGGAGCCACGCGAAGTCCGAGTCGGGCGCCGCCTCGCGCGCCCTGGGGCACTGCGAGCGGCAATGCCCCGCCCGAGTTGAGGAGGATCGTGACCGACTTGGAACTGTATCCGCCCACCGCTAGGTCGGGCAGGCCGTCGAGGTTGAAGTCCCCGCTGGTCGTCGCATGCGATGTACCGCCGACTGCGCAGTCCTGTTTCGCAAGAAAGCCACTGCTGGTCGCGAGTAGCGTCGACACCGCGGCAGGACTCACCGAGGTCGAGGCGATGTCCAACCGCCCATCCGCGTTGAAGTCCCTTAGAGCGAGGGTGAAGCACGCGCCCCCGAGCGCGAATGTGGACCTGGTCCCGAAAGTGCCGTCGCCGTTGCCTGGGTATACTGCCACCTCAGCCCGACTCAACAAGCTGACGATGGCATCCGCCTTGCCGTCCCCGGTGGCATCGCCGATCGCCGGCGAGTAGGGATTGCAGACCAGCGGATCGAATTGCAGCACGGGGCCGAACGTTCCATCCCCGTTGCCGAGCGCGCGGGACATTTCGCCGCTGCAGTCTCCCGTGCCAACAACCAAGTCGAGCTTGCCATCGGCATTGAGATCGCCCAATGCACACCCGTTGGGATACAGCAGGCCTTGGCGAACCAGTGCGACCCCGAACGCGCCGTTACCATTGCCAAGCATTGACTGCACAGCCTGCCCGTTCGAGTTCAGATAGACGAGGTCGGGGTGCCCGTCCCCATTGAGTTCGCATGCCAACACCTGCGTCGCGCCACCTTGAATCGCACGCACGGCAAGCGGGTCGAAGGTGCCGTCGCCATGGCCCATGAGGACGCCGATGCTGGTCGGCATCCCGACGACGATGTCCATGGAACCGTCAGAGTCCAGGTCCCCCACTGCCAGCGTAGCGGGGGCCGCGCTGGTCGGCAGAGTGATGAGCACCTCGAAGCGGCCGTCGCCCGATCCCAACAGCACGGAAACGACGCGGGCAGTGTCGTTCGCCACGACGAGGTCCGGCTTGCCGTCGCGGTTGAAGTCCCCCACCGCAATATCCACCACGCGGCCGCGGGTTTCGAACGATCGCGACGGGGGTGCGAACAACGGGTAGCCCTGCACGCGAACGGGGCACGACATGGCTGCCGAGACCAGCAGCGCGAGTGCCAAGTGTTGGCGCGCGCGAAGTGGCCGGCGAGCGGATGTGACGGCATCCTTGCCGAGCATGATGCTTCCTCCCAAAACCTGACGAGCCCATGGCCGATCCGCGGGGATACCGACTTGGACCTTGCCAAAACGAGGCTACAGCATCCGGGCTCCAATCAACCCCT
>JANLOU010000227.1:0-1814 GCA_031366735.1 Candidatus Eiseniibacteriota bacterium | reverse complement strand
GGGGACAATAGCCCGACTGGAACACGGGCGACCATCTCTCGATGGTCGCCCGTGTTTGTTTTCCTACAATGTATGATTGGGCCAACCCACTTCCAGCCCATCTGCGCAGTGCCCTCGGCGCGACTCGAACGCGCGGCCACTCATTTAGGAAACGAGTGCTCTATCCACCTGAGCTACGAGGGCGATACCAGAGTCAAGCTAGTGTGAACTCGATGAGAGCGGCAGTCCCGCACGTCCCACTAGACCTCGATGAACGTCTCGAGCCGGCATCCGTCCAGCCGCGCCCTTCCCTTCAATACCGAAATGGCCAGCAGGAACGAGCACCCGACGACGTCACCACCAAGACGGGCAATCAATTGACACGCCGCACCCGCCGTTCCACCCGTGGCGAGCACGTCATCCACCACCAGCACGCGCGACGGTGACGGACAGGCATCGATGTGCATCTCCAGCCGGTCCGTTCCGTACTCGAGCGCATAATCCTGCGACATCGTGCGCCACGGCAACTTGCCAGGCTTCCGGATGGGAATGAACCCTGCACCCAGCGCGAGCGCGACGGGCACGCCGTAGATTTTTACGCGTCTTTCGATTCCGGCCACGTGCGTGATGTACTGACGCAGCGTGGGCTCGGCCATCGCGGCGATCACGTCGCGCAGCAGCGCGGCATCCCCGAGCACCGGCGTGATGTCCTTGAACACGATGCCGGGCCTCGGAAAGTCCGGGACGTCGCGCAACGTCGCCAAAGTTCGCAGACGCAGCGCTTCCCGTTCCGGATCGGCATGATGCACGGCGCGCCTCAGCGATGAATCGTGAACGGATACGGCAGTTGGGTCACCGCGTCGGCGCCGGTGTCACCCAGCTCCGTAACCGACACAACGCCCGCGCCAGTCGGTCCCACCTCGAGCGCGCGCTTGAGACGATCGAGCGAGGACGCTTCGCCGGCGGCGGAAACTTCCACGTCGCCGTTGTCGAGGTTCGTCACCCACCCGCTCAGTCCAAGCCGGCGCGCCTCCTCGCGGGTGAACCAGCGAAATCCGACCCCCTGCACACGACCGCTGATGCGGAGATGCAACCGCCCCACGCTATTTCTGCTCCCAACCCTGCGTGCCCAACAGCGGCACGAATCGCACCGGCGCGATGTCGGTGGTCTCGATCACCCCATCGCGCCGCGTCACGAGCTTGAGCGTCTGCTCCTCCATGCCGCCGACAGGTATGAGCATCCGGCCGCCCTCGGCGAGCTGCTCCACGAGCGCCGGCGGAATGGATGGCCCGCCCGCACTCACCAGGATGGCATCATACGGCGCGTACTCGCGCCAGCCAACGGTACCATCGCCCAGCAGCATGGACACGTTCGTGGCGCCCGCCTTGTTGATGGCCTCACGTGCCGCGGTGAAGAGCGCGGGTATCCGCTCGATGGTGAAGATCTGGGCCACCAGGTGCGACAGAAGCACCGTCTGGTAACCGGAGCCTGTCCCCACTTCAAGCACGCGCTCCCTGCCCTGCAAGGCAAGAATCTCGAGATAGCGCGCATGGATGCTCGGCTGCGAGATGGTCTGGCCGCTGCCGATCTGGAGGGGCGCGTCCTCGTAGGCCCGGTGCCGCACGCCCGTGGGCACGAACTGGTGCCGCGGCGTGAGATCGAACGCCCGAAGCACCGCCATGTCGCGGATCCCCTTGGCTCGCAACAGCTCCACGAGTCGACGGCGCGCACCGCCCATCGCGCCGTCTACAGCTCCCGCCACCACGGCCCCGCCGAGTCGAGCATGCTGTAGTTGGTGAGGTCCAGGTGGAGCGGCGTGATCGAGACGTACCCC
>JANLOU010000219.1:0-2021 GCA_031366735.1 Candidatus Eiseniibacteriota bacterium | reverse complement strand
ATGTGATCAACACCATGCTCGATGCGTCGCTCCCGCTGACCGTGGGGGAGTTCGAGGAGTGGGGCAATCCCAAGGTGAAGGAGCAGTACGAGTGGATCAAGGCCTACTCGCCCTATGACAACCTGACCCGACAGGCCTACCCCAGCATGTTGGTGAAGACGGGCCTGAACGACAGCCAGGTCGGCTACTGGGAACCCACCAAGTATGTTGCCAAGCTGCGCGCGCTGAAGACCGATACGCACCCATTGCTGTACAAGGTGAACATGGGTGCGGGTCACGGCGGCGCGAGCGGTCGATACGATGCCCTGCACGAGACAGCCTTCGACTACGCTTGGATCCTTGGCCAGATGGGGCTGCTCGACGCGAAGCCGCTGCCCTGACGAACGGCCGCTCGCCGGCGCGCAATGGCCGTACCCCGAACGCACGAAGCCCCGGCGGAGCGATCCACCGGGGCTTCGTGCGTCGTTGCATGCGCGATCACCGCTTCGATGCCGCCTTCTTGGGTTCCGAGGTCACCGCACTCATCAGCTTCTGGGCCCGCGGGAACAACTCGAGCGCCTCGTTCAGCTGGGAGTCATCCTCGACGGCGATGCGATAGCGCTCGAGCGTGCCCAGTGTCTGCTGGGCCAGTTCAGCCCGGACCTGGCGCAACATGAACGGCTTCTCCGCGGTCCAGGTGCTGTCGTTCATCACGATCTTCTTGGTCTCGGTGATGTGGCGCAGGTCCTGCCACTCAGCGTCGAGCAGCGCGAAGTTCCGGCTGAACGCCTCGGGCTTCCACTGGGTGCCCTTGCGCTTGTTCACATAGGCCGTGCCGAACTCGAAGAACGCGCGCTTGGTGATCAGCTCGACTTCGGGGCGGGTCAGATTCGGCGGATCCTTCACGACCACATCCGGATAGATCCCACCGCCGCCGTAGACAGGTCGGCCCGAGGTGGTCTTGAACACCGGGCGCGCCTTCAAGGCGGAGTCGCTCGGCACATCCTCCTTGTAGGCATCCTCCTGATAGTCGGCGTTGTCCGCGAACTTGGTGTAGTCGCGCTGGATGCCGCGCCCGCTCGGCGTGTAGTAGCGCGCCACCGTGAGCAGGAGCTTGCCCTCGGACAGGTTCAGTTGGTTCTGCACCAGCCCCTTGCCAAAAGTGTTGATGCCCACCACCAGACCGCGGTCCAGGTCCTGCACCGCGCCCGACACGATCTCGGACGCCGAGGCGCTCCCATGATCCACGAGCACCACGACCGGACCATCGGTCCACTTGCCCACACGATCCGTGGAGTAATAGTCCGCGTTCGAGGACGGGATGCGCCCTCGGGTGTAGACGAGCTTCTTGTTGGCCGGCAGGATCTGGTCCAGCACATCGACCGCCTGCGACAACAGGCCGCCCGAGTTGGAGCGCAGGTCGATGAGCAGGCTCTTCATGCCCTGCGCCCGCAGCTTCGCGATCGAACCTTCCAGCTCCTCGCCGGTGGTCTGCGCGAATCGGATGATGCGCACATAGCCCACACCCGGACGGATCATGTAGGAGTACGGCACACTCTCGATGGGGATCTTGGCGCGCTCGATATCGAAGTGCACGGGCTCGGGCTCATCCACCCGCTCGATCGTGACGGCGACATGCGTGCCCGTGGGGCCGCGCAGAGCCTTGAAGACATCGTCGTTGTTCAGGTTCTTCTTCAAGGGCTTGTGGTCGATCTCGATGATCTTGTCGCCGGCGCGGATGCCCAGGCGGAATGCCGGAGTGCCCTCGAGCGGGGAGAGCACGACGATCTTGTTGTCCTGGATGTCGAAGTTGACGCCGATGCCCGAGTACTCGCCGTGGAACTGCTCATCCATCTGTTGCGCGCGCTGGGTGGGCAGGAAGACGGTGTGCGGATCGAGCGTCTTGAGCATGCCATCGATGGCGCCCTTGATGAGCTTGGGGTTGTCGGGCTGCTCGACATAGTTGTTCTGAACCAGGTACAGCACCTGCGAGAACAGGTCGAGTTGCGTGCGCAGGTCGTCGGCCGCGGTCAGCGCACGCG
>JANLOU010000205.1:0-4231 GCA_031366735.1 Candidatus Eiseniibacteriota bacterium | reverse complement strand
ACCTCGCATAGGTGACCCCGAAGGTCATCATGCCGGCATCGAAGGTCCGTCCGGTGCCGAACGGCTGGTAGGCCGTCGTCTCTTCCATCGGCTGCATGGACAGTGAGCGAGCCTGCACCCCGAAGGCGCCGGGGATCTTCTTGACATGGAACACATACCCGACCTGATCGAAGGACAGTTCGGCGGGCCAGTTCGCGTGGTTCACCGAGATCTCGGACTTCTCCGCGTCGATGCGGGCGATCCCTGCGGCATTCCAGAACAGCGCGGTGGCGTCATCGGCCACGGCCACGAAGGCCCCGCCCATGGCCGCGCCACGGGCACCCACACCGATCTTCAGGAACTGACCGCCGAATGTGCCGACCTTCTCGAAGATGTTGGCGGACATCGCCACACCGGGTAGAAGCACCCCGATGAGGCCAGCCGCTGCGATGATTCTCTTCATTGCATTCCTCCTTCGCTCGTCGCTAGCGGATGATGATGAACTTGCCACGCTGTTTGACTTCAGTGCCGACCTGGACCGTGAACAGATACACCCCGCTCACGACATCCTGGCCATTGCGCGAGATCAGGTTCCAGCGGGCCTGTCCATCATTCGCGTTGTCCTGTTGGCGGTTGAAGCCGGGTCGTATCACTCCATCATCGCCGGTCACGGTGCCACGGATCGATTCGTTCACGCCATCCTTCGACGAGAGCGAGACCACATTGTCACCCGAGACCGTGAAGATCTTGATGGTCCATTCCCCCCGCGGGAGCCCATAGAAGTCGATATGGGTTCCGGTGGGATCGCCGGCGTTCGGCGTGAGATCCCACGCCGAGGGGCGGTCGCTGATCCGTCGCAAGCCGCGGTAGGGATTCGGCACCACCCACACCTTGGTCTTCGATCCGTTGGTCGAGTCCGCCCCGGCCTGTGGGACGACACCTTCGGTCTCGACGGCGGCACGGCGACTTCCCAACTCGACTTTGCTGTCGCCCTGGCCGGTCGAGTCGAACGCGGTCACGGAGTAGAAGTAGACGAACCCGTTCTTGACCTGAGTGTCGACATACCGGTAGCGGCCGATCGGGTAGCGTGTGAGCGTATCCTTCACGCCCACCCGCCCCAGTTTGTCGGCAATATCGGTGACGCAATCCGGGTACCCGGTGCACAACACGGCGGGATCCGGGCGGATGATCTGCCCACTCTGGATGTTGACCAGATCGCCCTTCTGCAGGCAGAGATCCACCGTCTCACCGGTCTGCGGGATGTAGACCTGAGGGCAGACACGCTCACCCGAAACGCAGCGACCACTGCTGATCTCCTGCGCCGTACAGGGGCGCTTGTTGTCGGGCGCGTAGCTGAACAGGCGGAACTCACCCAGGAGCGTCCAATCATTCTCGCCGGGACCACCCGAGCCGACCGGGCGCTGCCAGTTGGACACCTTCCAGATCCGGTAGCCACGGAAATCGAACTGGCCTGACTTGGGATCAGGCGTGTTCTCGGAAAGGTTGTCCCACGCAAGAGTGACCTTCTGGTCCCCTGCCGGGATGAAGCGGCGCGTTGGATTGTCCGAGAAGTTGTAGTTGATCGCGGTGTTGGTGTTGGGGCTCGGCGGCGGTGCCTCAGCCAGCCAGGTGCGATGGAAGTAGCCAAGCTCAGAGGTGGAATAGGCGCCCGTGCAGTAGCTGCAATCGAAGTCGAACCACTCGTAACGACGGTCACCCACCAAACGCGAGGCCTGATCATGCGCCTCGCAACCTTGCAGCGTGAGGAACTGACCCGGAGGCGCCTTGACCGGAGTCTCACGGCCATGGTCGTCCGGCAGCAACGGCCAGTCCTTCTTCTCGTAGGCGCCCTCGAATGCCACCTGCGCCGAAATCGCGTTATCGAGGGCAGGGTACGCCTGCACCAGCGAGGTCGGGTCGCTGACGATTCTGGCGTCCTCACCCAGTGGAGTGGTGTAGGGCTGGGACACCCGGAGGTACTCATTCAGATAGCCGACGCCCAGGCGGTAGATGCCCGGCCGTACGCCGGCCGCAATGGTCACCGAGATCTTGCCGCCGTCGGGAACATTCAACCACGGACCAACCGAGGCCCACGCCTGGAAGTCGCCCTTCTGGTCCCCATTGGCCTGATTGATGAATCCCGTGAGTGGGTCGATGTTCTCGACACTGGTCATGAACTCGTAGCGCTGCTGATCGATCGTGGGATTGCCACCCTGATTATAAGGCGTGCCGCCCACGAATGAGCGGAAGGCGCGGAACCCCACCTTGCGCGGACCATTCACTCCGGTTGGATCGATCGTGTGGTCGATGAGCAGAAAATGGGGCATGCCAGGCGTTTTACCATCGTCGCCCTCGTCGTCCGCCACCGAGAATCCACTCACCGTCACCGGGAAGCGCGGGCACAAAGCCGAATCGCGCGGGACATCATTGACATCGCGGTGCGTGCCCTTCTCCTGAAGGCGCTTGTCCGTGCTAGGCGTCTGGATCCAGAAGTTGCCCTGCGGGTAGGTGGGCACATCGAGGTCATCGCTGAAGTAGTTGCCCTTCTCGACCGGGCCACAATCCATGTCAACTCGGAACCCGACGACGAGCGAATCCAGGACATGCCCCGAACGATTGTAGAAGTCGTACTGGATCACATTGAAATCAGTGAAGCCGGGGATCGAATACGCCCAAGCCAACTTGCGGCACTCCAAACCCAACGGAACATGTCGCTCTGCAGCGGAGGCGTTCCTCGCAGCGTCGGTGTCGTCGCGCATCACGCACGAGTACACTTGCTGGCCGAGCGCAGCGAAATCCTCGTCGATGCGGCCGTCCCCGTCGTTGTCCCGCCCGTCGAGGAAGTCCTCATCATACCGTGCGTCACCAGTCAATGGATCGATGTCGGAATCATCGTTGATGAAGCGGTTACCATTTACGATGCCATCGTAGCCACGATAGATCTTGTCCTCGGGATCGAGGGTTGCGGGACGCCACTCGCCGGCATAGCTCACGCGACGCACGGCCGTCGGGTCAGAGGCCAGCCTGTTCACTGCGCCCACTGACATCGCGATGAAGTTGAAATATTCGACCGAGGAAGCACCGGGCCACTGCCCTGACGGGTCACTCGATGTCGTGGTCGGGTTGCAGTCGAAACCGTTGTTGGTGATTTTCATGTATAGATTGCCGACATTGAGCACGGCACCGGGGCCAAATACATCAGGGATGGCCATCGGGGTCGCTGGACGACGACCACCCGGCAAGGCACCAGCCTGCGCGCGTGCAAGTTGCTCCGCTTCAAGCGCCTTTAAGTCCTTGTAGTCCGGGTCGTCGGGCGCAAGTCTGGCCCATGCCGGTTGCACCACGACGGTCGCCGCGAGCAGCAGCGCGAGGAACGCACTCCCGAGTTGGATCCGCTTCATACTGTGGATACTCCTTTGCTGACCCGGTCCGGTCAGAAAGTAACGCTGATGCCCATGCGGACGTTACGGCCTTCTTCGAAGACGCGCGGATCCCGCAGCGGCACCCAGTCCAGGATGTTGTCACCGTTCGTGTCCTGCAGGTATGCGCCACCCGCACGGCCCGTCTCTGTGAAGTAGATCGTGTAGTCATCCCCGGCCGTATTGACGAACGGATTCGGGAAGGCGCCCTGCGAAACGCTCTGGATATTCTTGGCATTCAGGACATTCCGTGCGTCCACGAAAACCGTCATGTTCTGGCCCCAGATCCGATAGTACTTATCACCGTCCAGCGTCAAGCGCGCCTGGGATGGCAACCGGCGGGAGTTATTGAGCACGGGGTCCGGACGGCGGTCGTTGCGGAAGGCCGGAGTGAACGGGAATCCCGAGCCATAGCTCCACAGCATGCGGAGCCCCCACTTGCCCTGATCGCGCAAGGCCGCGTTGATGCTCACTGTATTGCGCTGGTCCCAGTTGAGTGGCTGCTCGGAGATGGGCAGGTACAGCCGTCCGCCGTTGAAGAACTGCAGCGCCTGATTCGGGTCTGACGCCACACCGGTCGCGATCGAATAGGTGTAGTTCACATCCGCCGAGAACTTGTGGCTGAAACTCTTGGACAGGCTCGCCTCGAAACCGCGCGCCGAGGCGTAGTCGCCGTTGTAGTAGACATTGACCAGATTGCCGAACTCGTCGCGATCCTGGCGCACCGTGATCAGCCCGTAGATGTCCTTGAAGAACACGCCGAACTGGCCCGAGATGTCCTTGGTGAACAAGTGCTGCACACCCGCCTGGTAGGAGATGTTGGTCTCCGGCTC
>JANLOU010000167.1:0-2855 GCA_031366735.1 Candidatus Eiseniibacteriota bacterium | reverse complement strand
CGAATGTCTGCGAACCGTCCTGCGAGTTGGCTTCGATGGCCGCCTTCATGGCGGCGATCTCGCCCTTGCTCATCAGGTCCGCGATACGCGGCGAGTTGAGCATGACCTCGATCGCGGCCACGCGCCCCTGCCCCGACGCCTTGGGCACCAGCCGTTGTGAGACGATGCCTCGCACATTGAGCGCGAGTTGCGAGTAGATGGGCTCGTGCTGTTCGGCGGGAAAGAAGTTCATGAACCGCTCGACCGCTTGATTGGCATTGTTCGCGTGCAGCGTGCCGAGCACCAGGTGACCCGTCTCGGAGAAGTGCAACGCCGCCTCGACCGTTTCCAGGTCCCGCATCTCGCCGATCAGGATCACATCCGGCGCCTGCCGCAGAGCGCTCTTCAAGCCGGAGCCGAATGAATCCGTGTCCACGCCCACTTCGCGCTGGGTGATCACGCAACCCCGGTGCGGGTGCACGAACTCGATCGGGTCCTCGACGGTGAGGATGTGCCCGCGCGTGTGGCGATTGCGATGGTCGATCAGCGCGGCGAGCGTGGTGGACTTGCCCGAGCCGGTCGCGCCGGTCACAAGGATGAGCCCGCGCTTCTGCATGATCAGTTCGGTGAGCGCGCTCGGCAGCCCGAGCGCCGTGGCATCGGGGAAATCGATGGGGATCAGCCGCGCCACCAGTCCCATCTGCCCGCGCTGCTGGAACAGGTTCAAACGGAAGCGTCCCACCCCCGCCACGGTGCGCGCGGTGTTCAGTTCGCGCGTCTTCTCGAACTCGCGCGTCTCCCGCTCATTCAGCACGGGCCGCAGGATGGCCTCGACCTGGCTCGCATCGAGCGGGCCATCGGTGGCGGCAATGGTGGAGCCATCCACGCGATACAGCGCCTGAGCGTCGGCGGTCAGGTACAGGTCGGAGCCACCGCTGCGCTGAAGGCCCGTGAGCAGATCTTCAAGTGTCATCACGACTCCCCTCTAGCGCCGAGGAGATCGGTGAGGCCGTGATGGATGCGAGGCGTGTCGGGCATGGTGGGATGTCCGGGGGCTGGGGCGAACGTGGGAGTGGCCGGGACCGGTCGTCCCAAGTCTCGGCACATTGAGCCAGCCCTTGAGAGCCGCTACCGCACCCGCGTCACACTCCGGGTCCGGGCCTGTGCGCCTGCCTGCAACCGCACCAGATACACGCCTGCCTGCACGCTCGCACCGGCGTCATCCCGACCGTCCCAAGGCTGTTCGTGGCGCCCGGCAGCGAGCACGGTTCCGCTCACGAGCGTGCGCACCGTGCGCCCGGTGACATCGTGGATCCGCAAGGTGACCGTTGCCGCGCTCGGTAGATCGAACGCGATGCGCGTGACCGAGCCGAATGGACTCGGCCGCGGCGCAAGCATGAGCGAGCGAGTATCGCCCGGGGCCACGTCGGTGGTGCCCGCGCGTTGGTGCACGATGCGCTGCAGAATGAACTCCCCCGCACGGATCGGCGCGAAACCCACGAGGATGATCGTGCGTCCCTCGGCGATGTCCGTGGCGGTCATGGTGGTCTCGTCACACTTGACGAAGTACGCCTGATTCGTGGTGGAGCCCGCGAACCACCCGTCAACGAACAGTCCGTTCAAGAAGCTCTCCACGTCATTGCGCAGTTGCGTCCACAACGCCACATCGTTCGGCTGATCGAGACACCATACGGTGCCAGCGGCGATGGACGACGTGATCGCGGACGCCTTGCGTCGCACCGTGATGTACTGCCACTCCGGATCACTCGCCATCGTGCGCGCGCCCCACGCCACGACTCCCGAGCCCGAGATATAACGCAGCGTGGAGATCCCCTGCGTGTTGAGTGTGCCCAGCTGAGTCGAGTTGAGCGCCAGGCTCACACTGCTCCCGGTGAACAGCGTGCCCGTGGGGCTGAACGTGCGCGGCGTCCGAGCGAACACCCCGGCCATGAACCCACTCGGCGGCAGCAGCAGCGTCACACCCGCCGGCGCCGCCTGCAGCCGCGGGAAATAGAGCACGGCGTGGCCCTGCGCCGTGCTGAGCGCCGCGCGTTGCGCGCTCACGGCGTTGATGTCATTCGCCGAGACCGGATCGAGGATGGCGATGCGATCCGGCATGCTCTCGGCATGCGCGATCATGGCCGCCTGCACGGCGTGCGAGGTCGCGCCGGGAATGGCGATCACGCTCACCTCGGACACCTCGCGCAAAGCCTGCAGCCCGGTGCTCGCGCCGGGCACACTGCCCTGCGTGCCGATCAGCGACGCGTCGTCGGAAGCCGCCACGCGCACCACGTACAGCCGCGTGCCGACATTCTGGAAGTAAGCCGCGACGGAGGGCGCAAGATGGGGATTCGTGAGCCCGGCGCCGGAGCCGCCGAAGATATTGAGAAACTCGAAGTAACTCTCGACCAGCACCGGTTGGTCGAGCGGCCCCTGCTGCGCCTCGCCGACGAAGCCGGCGGTACGGTGATCGAGGAGCGCGATGGGGACCGCGAACGTCATGCGCGCGATGAGCAGCAGGCCAAGCGCGAGGAGTAGTGTCGCTCCCACGCGCACGCGTCTGATGAGATTCCACATGAGCCCAGCCTCCGGTGCAGTGCGATCGTCGCGAGGGGTGAAGCATAGCACCCGAGCAGCCTCGACATTCACTTCGCGGCTCCCACCGGCTCGACTATGGTGTGATTCGTGGAGGGAACCATGATCCGTCGGCTTGGTATCACACTGGCTGTACTCGCGACCTGCTGGACCACCCCCTCGGCATGGGCTCAGATCGCGGTGCTGGACCCGGTCACGGCGGAGTTGCGAACCCTTCCGTGCGAGGGCTCGTTGTACTGCGTCGTCCCGGATGGCCAAGGAGGCCTGTACCTGGGCGGAGC
>JANLOU010000151.1:0-2739 GCA_031366735.1 Candidatus Eiseniibacteriota bacterium | reverse complement strand
GAGCCGGCGCAGCCGGCCTGACTGCCGCCATCCGCGCCGCCGAAGCCGGCGCGCAGGTGACGCTGTTGAACGCACATCCCAAGGTGGGGCTCAAGATCCTGATGAGCGGCGGCACACGCTGCAATGTGACGCATCAGGAAGTGGACGAGCGCGACTACTTCGGCGGTTCACGCAATGTAGTGGCGCGCGTGTTGCGCGCGTTCACCGCGACCCAGACCTTGGTGTGGTTCGAGGACCAACTGGGCGTGCCACTCAAGTTGGAGTCAACCGGCAAGTATTTTCCCGAGAGCGACGACGCGCAGACCGTGCTGGACGCGCTGCTCGCTGCCGCCGAGCGCGCCGGCGTGACGCTGGAGTGCGGCGCGCGCGTGACGCGCCTTGCGCCCGAGGGCCGCGGCTGGCGTGTGGGGATCGAACGCATCCGCGATAGCGCCGCGCTGGGCTCGGCGGTGCGCGCCGCCGGAGGCACCGTGTGGCCGCTGCCCGAAGCCAAGCCCGAGGAACTGCGCCTGGCCGACCGCGTGATCGTGGCCACCGGGGGCCTGAGTTTTCCGCGCACGGGCAGCGACGGCGTGGGGTATTCGTTGCTGACCGCGTTGGGGCACACCATGACGCCGCCCATGCCCGCGCTGGTACCGCTCTCGGCGAAGGACAGCCTGCGCCGCGCCGCGCAGGGCGTGGCCACCGATGCCACGCTCACGCTGCACGAACATGGCAAGAAAGGCGTGAGCATGAGCGGGCCGCTGCTGATCACCCACTTCGGCTACAGCGGTCCTGTGGCGCTGGATATCTCGCGGCACTTTGCGTACGCCGACCCCGCCACGCGCCGGGTGACCGCGAGCTTTGTGCCCCACGCCGACCGCGAGTGGCTGACGCAGGACTGGCTGGTGCGCGCCGAACGCGAGACGACGCGCACCGTGCGTCGGCACCTGACCACCTGGCTGCCCGACCGTCTGGCCGCAGAGCTGAGCTGGGAAGCCGAGATCGACCCCGCGCGCATGCTTCCGCAAGTGGCGAAGGTGCGACGCGACAAACTGTTCGGGATCCTCCTGGAGCGCGACCTGCATGTGACCGGCACGCTGGGCTACGAGAAGGCCGAGGTCACCGCGGGTGGCGTGACCTTATCGGAGGTGAATCCCTCCACGCTGGAGTCGCGCGTGGCGCCGGGGCTATTTCTCTGTGGCGAGGTGCTCGACGTGGAGGGACGGTTGGGGGGATTTAACTTCCAGTGGGCGTGGTCGAGCGGGACGGTGGCGGGGAGAGCGGTGGCGGCCACGGGCACTGAGTGATCGGAGACGGAGACATCCTTCGCACGCCCGAGACGGCGCTCTTGCCAGATCCCCGAGTCGAAGTCCTCGGCCGGGGGTCGCTTGGCGAGCATCACGCGGTCATCAGGGCGTGGACGCTTCATCAGGGAGTGCCAAGCGAGGTCCGAGAGATCTTCGAAACTGCGAGAAACCTCTACCTGTACTCGTGGTTCGTCTACCGCTTTCAGCCAGTCGCGTGGTTCTGGTCTTGGACGGCGGTTGAAACAGCGCTTCGGGCCCGTGCTGGGTTGGTTCCTGGGGAACGGGGTTCCTTGGCCAAGCTGCTCGCTGAGGCTCAATCCAAGAGGTGGATCAGGGCGGAGGGGTTCGCTCGTTTTCGCGATCTTCAGTCTTCTTCGGTGCCTCCATCTGCCGAGGAATACCTCAAGACGGTGGCGGCGCTGGCTCGACTGCGGAACTCGCTCGGGCATGGTTCGGCAATGGCGGTTCCTTGGTACGACCACATCATTGAGATCAGCTGCGATCTCATTAACCAGTTGTTTGAACCGGAGGCGGCGAAGTAGCCCTGCTCACCCTCTTGGTTGGCGTGGCCTCCCGGCGGCTATCCCACCCCTAGCTTCTTTATGCCCCCCCGATCTTTCCCGTGGCTTATTGCCCAAAAAATGCGTAACTTTTTGGGCATGAACAAGCGGCGCAAACGCACCCAATCCATTGATAGCAAGGTCTTTGCTCGGATCCGCGGAAAGCGTAGGGGGTACGTCTTCACCCCATCCGACTTTCTCGACTTGGGCGGCCGGTGGGCTGTGTACTCAGCGCTCGCACGTGGGGCGAGAGCGGGGCACATTCGGAAGATCGCTCAGGGCCTCTACGACTACCCGCGAATCGCTTCGGATGGGAAGCCAATGCTCCCAACGACAGAAGCCGTCGTGCGGGCACTGGTGGGCCGCGAGGCCACACGGTTCCAGCCTTCGGGCGCACACGCGGCCAACATGCTGGGGTTGTCCGAGCAGGTCCCTGTTCGGATCGTGTTCCTGACCGATGGCCGCGGCAGAACGGTTTCGCTGGGGCCTCGGAAGATCGTTCTTCGGCACGTGACGCTGCGCCAGATGGCAACGGCAGGGAGCAAGAGCGGCACGATCATCCAGGCGCTTCGCTGGCTTGGAAGAAAGAACGTGGATGACCAAGTCATCGCACGGCTCCGCCGCCAGCTCAGTCCGCGCGATCGCAAAGAGGTGCTGCTGGCCACGCGGCACGCGCCGGCCTGGATCGCCGAGTACCTGCGCGCGATCGCGCGCGAGGAAGGCGCCTGAATCATGGATGCCTTTCTCGAGCTGGCGCCGCAGCATCAGGCCGAGTTGCTCGAGCGTGCCGCGGATGAGCTTGGGCTGGCACCGAGCGCGGTCGAGAAGGACCTCTGGGTTTGCTGGGTGCTGCGCGAGCTGTTTCGGATGGAAGGCGGCGAGCACCTCAC
>JANLOU010000141.1:0-8756 GCA_031366735.1 Candidatus Eiseniibacteriota bacterium | reverse complement strand
GCCCCGGCTGCGGACATTTCGTAGGCGAGCACTGTGAGAAATGCGCTCGCAGGTTGGAGTCTGGCTGGCGCTTCTGCGCCGGATGCGGGCATGAAGCGCGCAATCAAAAGCCCGCCGAAGCCAAACCCAAGAAGAGTGATTCGCGACTCCAGGCCGTCCCTCCCGGAGTGCGCAAAGCGTCATGAAGACCGTGGCCCCACACTCGCCGCGGCCACGACGCGACCCGCGTGTTCTCGAGCACCTGCTCGTGGCACTCGGCGTGGCTGCGGTGAGTGTGGTGGTCCTGCGATTGGTCGAGAATCAACTCGCGTTCTTGAACTTCTTCTATCTGCCCGTCGCATTCGCCTCCTGGCGACTGGGGCACCGACGCGGCGCGTTCACCGCCGTTTCCTGCGTCGCCATCGTCTATCTGAATGCCCTCATGAACTTGTCGCTGTTCGTCACGCATGGGAACGATTCCGCCATGCGCTGGCTGGATCTGGGCATCTGGGGCGCATTCCTGTTCCTCACCGCGTATTCGGTCGGCATGCTCTCCGAGCGAGAGCACTCCCGCCGACACCAACTCGAGACGGCGTATCGCGGCATCCTCGAGATCATGGCCAAGTTCATCGACAGCATCGACAGCTCCACCGAGAACCACTCGCGCCGTGTCGCGGACCGATCGGTCGAAGTGGCGCGCGAGTTGGGCTTGAGCGAAGAGCAGATCGACATCATCCGGGTGGCGGCCTACCTGCATGATCTGGGCAAGGTCGAGGTGAGCACCGAGGTGCTGCACAAAGCTGCGCGACTCGATCCCGTGGAGCAGCACGAGATGCGCCGCCATGTCGATCACGGCGTGGCCATGCTCCAGAAGGTCGGCGGCCTGCTCGAACATGCCGTGCCCATTGTGCTCTATCACCACGAGCACTGGAATGGGAGTGGCTACAAGGGCATGAAGGGGGCACAGATCCCACTGGGCGCTCGGATCGTGGCAGTGGCCGACACCTACGACGCGATCGTCGCTGACCGGGTCTATCGTGAGGGCCGCACGCACCGCGAGGCCATGGCCATCCTCAAGAGCGAGCGGGGCGAGCAGTTCGACCCGAGCGTCGTCGACGCTTTTGTGAGGCTGTACGATGTGGATGGCGAGCTCGACTCCAACGCCGAGACCGCACAAGCCGCCTGAGCGGTTCGGCGGCGCATCCGGCTTCGGGCTGGGCGCTCGGCGCAGGGATGCCGGATCCCGACGCCTCCACTAGACTCCCGCGGCCCCCCTGTTCGGCCCGAGTCCCTGGAGACCCCTGCGCATGCCCATGCTCGAACTGGACAGCAGTACTTCGCCGGCGGCGGAGCCCGCGTCCCGAAACAGGACCGCGACGCTGTGAGGCGGGCACTCGCGGTCGCGATCATCCTGCTCGGGCTGGGCGGGCTTGTGATCTGGCGGGCTGAACTGTTCACGGTCTCTCGCAGCACTCACGCCCCCGAGCCGCTGCAGGCGCAGCCCCGTGAGGAACGCGCGCCCGCAACATTCGACGCCGTCCTGCCGATGGTGCCGATCGGCATGCTGCATCTGGATCCGCGCGGCGGTGTGCAGGTGATTCACTACTGGGCCCCTTGGATGCGCCACGCGACGGTGCAGGCGGTGGCGCTGGACTCGCTGCGCAAGAGTCTGCCGCCGGGCGAAGTGCGCTTTGCGGTCGTGTGTTTCGATCCGTTCCCATCGGTCGCGCGCTTCCTGCGGCGCAATCGCTTGAGCCTGCCGCTCGTGCTCGACCACCACCATGCGCTCACGCAGGCACTTCCCTGCCCGAGCATCCCCTACACCTATGTGGTCGATGCCGAGGGTCGGATGGCCGCCGTGATCGAAGGTGAGATCGATTGGCTCTCACCCGTCACCCGCGCAACCCTGCTGCGTCTGGCGCGGGAGCAGGCGCCGCCGCCCGACAGCGGTGTGGTGCTCTGAAGCGGGGCAGGCTGGTGCGGCCGCTCAGGCCTGTGCGGTGGTCCCGCGCTTGCGGGCGAGCGCGCGCGAGGCGAGCGCGTGACCGCCGAACAACACGCCGACGAAGAGCACATCCGAGGTGAGCGTATTGCGGAAGAACGGAATCGCCGCCGTGTAACATTCCGCCAGACCGGCGAGCGTACGCGGGTAGTAACCGCTCGCCCACACGCCGAAGTTGCTGAGCGCGAAGAACACCAGCGCACTCGCGAGCGTTGCGCCCGCAAGCCGCCCAAGGCCGCGGCGTTGACCCAGCACGGCCGAGCCGAGCACGAGGCAGCCTGCGAACCCCAGATAGTTCCAGAGCATGCTCATCGGATGGTAGAGCCCGATCACCAGGTCCGACACCAGCAGGGCCGCGAAGGGCACCAACCAAGCCGAGCGGCGCGGCAGCATCGCGCCAGCGAACAGGCCGATCGCGGCGACCGGAGCGAAGTTGGGCGGATGCGGCAGCAGACGGGACGCGACGGCCAGCAGGATGAGGATGACGACCATCGGGGTTGCCTCCGGTTGGGTCCGCACGGGGCGATTCCGGACCTGCACGAGCTGACCGGTATCGCCATGTGTTTCGTTGTCCCGTCGGCGCGGCCCGGTGGGTTCGGGGCCGGTGCCGCAGGAGTTCAAATGGTGGAGCTGAACGGGATCGAACCGTCGACCTCTTGACTGCCAGTCAAGCGCTCTCCCAACTGAGCTACAGCCCCACGGAATGTCGTTCGGGACGCGGATTTATACACAACGGGGCCGGCCAGCGTCAAACCAGCCCCCGGCATTCGACCGGGATTCGAGCAGAGCCGATCAACGATTCTTGTTCGCTCTCGGTCGACCCGGGGGCTTTGCCGCGCGGGCCACTTGGATCGCGCGCGTGCTCCAACGCTTGAGGTCGGGCAGATCCTCGAGCACATCCGGCGGCACCTGATAGTAGCTCTCCATGCGCTGCGTGTTCGAGGGCTCGAACGCATCCATGCCCTCATCCTGGAATGCGCGGCGCATGCTCTCATCCACCTTGAGGAAGAAGCGCCCCTTCCACGCGAGCCCGAACATGACCGTCTCGATGTAGAAGCCATGTCCACCGAACATGGCGCGCGCGCTCACGCCGCGCGGGCGATTGAGTTGGTCCAGCACATACTCCACGAACTCCAGATCCGTACGCTTCATGCCATCAGCCGAACAGACCTTTGAGCAACTTGCCGGCGGCGGCCGAGCCGGTTGTCGTCCGACGCCGCGTCGCACGACGGCGCGGCGGAGCTCCGACCAGCGTGCCCATGGCGCCCCGCGCGACCTCGCGCGTCGCGGTGCGTGCCATATCCCGCACCAACTTGGATCCGAACAGCGCGCCCGCGAGCGTCGCCGCGGCCTCGAACATGCCACCTGATCCGGCAGCGGGCTCCGACAGCTGGGGCGAGGCGCCGGGTGTTGCGCGCTCATCCGCTTCGATTTCGCGCACATCCCCCCCTCGGCCCGCGGCATCACCCGTCATGCGCGCCGCCAGCATCTCGCGGGCGCTCTCGGAATCAACCGCGGTGGCGTATTCCCTCACCTGCTCGGATGCGGCCAGTTGCGTGCGCAGTTCGATATCGGTGAGGGGCCCCATGCGGGTGGCCGGCGGGATCATGCGCACCGCAAAGGGCGCAGTGGGGGCCCCGCTGGGCGCGAGCACGGTGACAAAGGCTTCGCCGATCCCAAGGCTGGTGAGAATCTCCTCGACTTCATAGAACGGCGTCTTGGGAAAAGTGCGTGCCGCCGCGCGCAGCGCCTTCTCGTCGTCGGGAGTGAATGCGCGCAGCGCATGCTGAACGCGATTGCCCAGTTGGCCCAGGATGTCCGCTGGCACATCCTTGGGATTCTGCGTGACGAAGTAGACACCGACGCCCTTGGAGCGGACCAATCGCACGACCTGCTCGACCTGTTGCAGGAATGCCCTGCTCGCACCCTCGAACAACAGATGCGCTTCGTCGAAGAAGAACACCAGCTTCGGCTTGTCGAGATCCCCCACCTCGGGGAGCTCGTGATAGAGGCCCGCCAGCATCCACATCATGAAAGTACTGAAGAGGGCAGGCTTGTCCTGCACATCCTGCAGCGCCAGCACGCTCACCACCCCGCGACCATCGTCCTCGAGCTGCAGCAGATCCTGGAGCTCGAACTCCGGCTCTCCCAGAAACGCACCTGCCCCCTGGGATTCGAGCTCCACCATCTCGCGCAGCAACACTCCGACCGTCGCCTTGCTCATGCCACCGTACTGTTCGAGCGCCGGCCTGCCTGCGTCCGAAGTCAGGAACTGCAACACCGAGCGCAAATCCTGAAAATCGATGAGCGGAAGTTTCTGGTCATCGCAGAACTTGAAGATCAGCGTGAGGACGCTGGTCTGCGTGTCGTTCAGGCCCAGGACCTTCGAGAGCAGCAGTGGCCCGAAGCTCGAGACCGAAGCCCGCAACTGGGCGCCGCGTTGCCCCGTCAGACTCAGATACTCGACCGGGCAGGCCGCACCCTTCCAGGCGAACCCAGTGTCCTTGGCGCGCTGCTCCACCTTGGGATTGCTCTCACCTGCGATGGCCATGCCCGACAAGTCGCCCTTCAAGTCCGCGAGGAAGACCGGCACACCTGCGTTCGAGAACTGCTCGGCCAGGAGTTGCAGCGTTTTGGTCTTACCCGTGCCCGTCGCGCCGGCGATCAAGCCATGGCGGTTCGCCATGGCGAGGGGCAGAGCCGCGAGCGGTTCGGCATGACACTCCCCGGCGTGGATGATGGCACCCAGCGTGAGGGCCGGCGCGCCCGGAGGAAATGCTGCTTTGGCGGCATCGATGACCTTCTGATCCATCGGGAGATCCCTCCTTGAAGTGGATGCGCGCCATGCTAGCAGGTGTGCCGCGTGCTCTGCAGAGGCGTCTCGCCAATCGACTTGTGCGACGCACGCGAGCGGGCCAAAGCGCGTAGTGTATTCGGCGTATGCCTCCCGACCCCAGACCCGTGTTCCACGACCCCAGCGGGCGGCGCCGTGTCTGGGCCCTGCGCATCGCGGTCGCCTTGGGCGCATGCTTCCTGGCGGTTGCCGCTGTCTTCCTGATCAGCTTGGTCGCGGTCCCGATCCTGCCACCTGCGGCGGGCCTGTCTGCACCGTTGCGCAAGGCGCTGCGCCCACACCTGCCCCCGGCGCTTCCACGCGAGAACCGGGTGCGACGCTTCCTGCTCTCGCGCGCTCGGCACCGGCTGCTCGAGGCCGTCGCGCTCGACCAGGCGCAAGCGCGTCGCCGCGCAGAGCACGCACCGCTGGCCCACCGGGATTCCACCTCCCACCCCGGACGACCGGTGGTCGCGGCGTTCTACGCCACCTGGCAGGAGACGGGATTGCATTCGCTGCGAGCCCACGCGGACCACCTCACCCACCTCATGCCGCTGTGGCTGCGGATCGGTGCCGACGGGCGGAGCCTCGACACGCAGGACTGGGCGCCGGAGTCCACGCCTCACAACCTCGATGTGCTGAAGATCGCCCGGGAGCATCGGCTGAGTATCATGCCGGTCCTCAGCAATGCGCATGGAGGAAGTTTCGACCGCGATATCGGCCACCGACTGTTGGGTTCGACCGCTTCGCAGCGGGCGCTCGCGCAGGATCTGGCAGAGTGGTTGGCGAAACACGGGTTCGCCGGAGTCAACATCGACCTGGAGAACCTCTCGCCCGCCGATGTCGCGCGCATCCCCGCATTCCTCAAGGTGCTGCGCGAGTCGCTGGCTCCCCGCCACCTGCAACTCTCATTCGACCTTGAAGTGGAAGGCGATACTCCCAACGCTGCCGAGGTGGCCGCGGTGTGTGACTTCGTGGTGCTCATGGCCTACGACCAGCACGCCATGAATAACGCGGCAGGTCCGCTGTGTGGGATCGACTGGTACCGCGCCGCGCTGGATGCCGCGCTGGCGAGCATCCCGGCCGACAAACTGGTGATGGGCGTGGGCAGCTACGGGTACGACTGGACTGAAGCGCGCGCACCCGCCGAAGCGCTGACCTTCCAGGAAGCCCTGTTCCTTGCGAAGGACAATCACCCGGATGAAGCGCCGGAAACGGTTGTGGACTTCGATTCGCTCTCGCTCAATCCCACTTTTCACTACGACGACGAGAATGGCCGCGACCATGAGGTCTGGCTGCTCGACGCGGTGACCGTGGCGAACCAACGCGTACTTGCGGGTGCGCACGGCGTGCAAGGCTCGGCGTTGTGGGTATTGGGCGCCGAGGATCCCGCGGTGTGGTCGATGCTCGATCGACGCCTGGCCCCAGACGCGCCGCCCGAACCCGACTCGATCGCGCAGATGAGTTACCCGTACGATGTGGAGTTCCAGGGCGATGGCGAGCTGTTGAGCGTTGCATCGCTTCCCCATGTGGGCGAGCGCAAGCTGGAGCGCGATGCCGCCACGGGACTGTTCACGGATGAGGCATTCCACCGCTACCCCACTTCGTACCTGATCCGGCGCCAAGGGTTCCGCGATCACTGTATCGCGCTCACCTTCGACGACGGTCCCTCGAGCGACTTCACGCCGCGGATCCTCGACGCGCTGCGGGAACTGCGCGCGCCCGCCACATTCTTCGTGATCGGCGAGAACGCCGAACGCCACCCCGACCTGATCCGGCGCATGTGGGACGAGGGGCACGAGATAGGCAACCATACCTACACGCACCCCAATCTGGCTGCGATTCCCGCGCGACAAGTGGATCTGGAGTTGAACGCGACGCAGCGCGTGCTTCAGGCCGACCTCGGCCACTCATCCCTGTTGTTCCGCCCGCCCTACAACGCCGACGCCGAGCCCACGAGTGCGGAGGAGGTCGCGCCGATCCTGGCGGCGGCGAAGTTGGGATATGTAACCGTGGGCGAATACCTCGATGCGCAGGATTGGCGCCTGCGCACGGCCGACGGACAGGTGCGTAGCGCCAGTGGACTGGCGGCGGACATCGTGGCCCGTGTGCACGCGGGCCACGGGAACGCCGTGCTCATGCACGATGGCGGCGGGAATCGCTCCACCACCCTCGCCGCGCTTGGCATCGTCGTGCCGCAGTTGCGTCGCGAGGGGTATCGTTTCGTCACGGTGAGCGCGCTGGCGGGAGTGTCGCGCGAAAGCGTGATGCCCCCCGTGAGCGCCGCGGACCAAGCGCTGCTCGGGGGTGACCGGGTGGCGTTCGAGAGCCTGTACCTGTTCGAGGGATTCCTGCATTGGGCCTTCCTGCTGGGAATCGTCCTCGGCGCGGCACGAGTGCTGTGGGTCACCGTGCTGGCGCTGATCGCTCGTTGGCGTGAGCGTCGCGCGCGACAAGACAGCAGCCCGCTGCCCAGTGTCAGTGTGTTGATCGCCGCTTACCGCGAGCAACCCGTGATCGCCCGCACCGTTGCGGCCGTGCTTGCGAGCACTCACGCACCACTCGAGGTGATCGTCGTGGACGACGGCTCCTCGGACGGCACGGCCGAAGAGGTCGAGACCCGATTCGCACAGGACCCTCGCGTCCGCGTCCTGCGTCAGGCCAACTCCGGCAAAGCCGCGGCACTCCGCCGTGCCATCGACGCCTCGAGTGGCGAAGTGCTCGTGTGCCTGGATGCCGACACGCTCTTTGCACCCGAAACGCTGGCGCGACTGGCGCGGCACCTGTGCGACCCGCGGGTCGGGGCGGTCGCCGGAAATGTGAAAGTCGGCAATCGGGTGAATGTGTGGACGCGTTGGCAGGCGTTGGAATACATCACGAGCCAGAACTTGGATCGTCGCGCCTACGCGCTGCTCGATGCGATCACCGTGGTCCCGGGTGCGGTGGGCGCGTGGAGGCGTCAGGCCGTGGTGGAGGCCGGAGGCTTTCTGAGCGACACGCTCGCCGAAGACATGGATCTCACCTGGCGGGTGCGTCGAGCCGGCTGGCGCGTGGCGAACGAGCCGGCCGCGCTCGCCTACACCGAGGCGCCCGATTCGATCACGACGCTCTACCGCCAGCGCTTCCGTTGGAGCTTCGGCACACTGCAATGCCTGTGGAAACACCGCGACGCGCTGGGCCGGTATGGCTGGTTCGGGCGCGTCGGACTTCCCACCCTGTGGGTGTTCCAGATCGCATTCCCGGTGCTCTCCCCCATCATCGACCTGGAGATCGCGTGGACACTGCTGCGGGTACTCGAGGGGACCCTGACGCGCGGCCTGCTCACGCGCGACTGGCAGCCGCTGCCTAACGCGGTCGAGTCGTTGGCCACGGTGGGTTTCCTCTACCTGTTCTTCTTCCTGCTCGAACTGCTCGGCTCGAGCGTGGCGATCCGCTTGGACCGCGAGCGACCCCGACTGCTCCTGTGGTTGTTCTGGCAGCGATTCGTCTACCGGCAAGTCATGTACGCTGTGGTGTGGCGTGCCCTGCGGACCGCGATCGAAGGCCAACTCGCCGGTTGGGGCAAGCTCCCACGCAAGAACACCGCGCAGGTGGATCGGACGCGCGACCACGACTGACAGCCCCACCCGGACGGACAGGGTGGATCACCTCAGGGTGCAGCGGACAACGGATACGATGCCCCAAGGCGCGCATACGGGAGGTGATTGACGCGCGGCGCAGGCGATTGCTAGGTTCGCGACCCCCTTCGGTGCCGGAGTGGCGGAATTGGCAGACGCGCCGGACTCAAAATCCGGAGTTGTGCAAGCAACGTGGGGGTTCAAGTCCCCCCTCCGGCACCATTTTCGCGATGCTTCTTGCTAAAGACACGGCCGCTCGCCTCTGCGGTTTGTGCCAGCTTTGTGCCAGCCGAGTTCAATTCCCGTCCGGGAGAGAACATGGCCA
>JANLOU010000128.1:0-2051 GCA_031366735.1 Candidatus Eiseniibacteriota bacterium | reverse complement strand
TGCTCGCGCGCGTTGATCGCCTTGGTACGCACCTCCGCGTACGGCGTGTTGATGGTGCCATCGAATCGACTGGTGCTGTCGAGTTCGCCGGGCTCGTTGGTGAGCACCAACACGATCGCATCCCTGACATCGAGCCCCGTGTAGTCATCGTACGCGAACCCCGGAGCGGTGATGCCGTAACCGGCGAAGACCAGGCGCGCCGTGGCCGTGCCATTGGTGCTGAATCCCAACGGCACGATCTGCTCGCGCGTCGAGAAACGCTGCCCGCGTGCCGTGAGGAAACAGGGATCCTGCACTTCCACTCCGGTAGTGACTTCGAACTTCTGGAACCAGCTTCCGTTCTCACCCGCAGGCTGGAGTCCCGCCGCCTGCATCCGGGCCGCGATCCATGACGCCGCTGAGTCGATTCCGGCAGTGCCGATGCCACGGCCTTCCCAGCGGGGGTCGGCGAGCCGGCGCACATACTCGCGCACCTGTGTGGTCTCGGCCGCGAAACCTCCGCCGACCCGTGTCAGCAGCGGCTTGCGTTGCGCCGGCCCGGCTGCCGCAAGCGTGGCCGCGAGCGCGAACAGGACCAGTCGGGCGAGCGGGTGCGCTGTCCTCATCGGAGCTCATCCCAGATCAATTGCATGCCCTTGAGCGTCAACGCTTCATCCACCAGATCCACTGTTTCGCATTCGGGCGCAAGCACTGCAGCCAGTCCACCTGTTGCGATGACCTTGGGTCGCCCGCCGAGTTCGGCCCGGAGCCGCCGGACGAGCGAGTCCACCATGCCCGCGTTCCCCCACAACACGCCGACCCGCAGACACTCCTCGGTGGTCCGACCGAGTGCTCGCTCCGGTCGGCGCAAATCCACACGCGCCAGTCGCGCCGCACGCCGGAACAGTTCTTCGGATGCGGTCACCATCCCCGGAGCGATGGCACCGCCGACATAGGCGCCTTCCTTCGAGACACAGTCGAAAGTGGTGGCGGTGCCAAGGTCCACCACGATCGCGGGTGCTCCATGAAGTCGGCGTGCGGCGAAGGCATTGGCGATGCGATCCGCTCCCACACTGGACGGATCGGTCACATCGATCCGCAGCGGCGCATTCTGGGCGCTCACCTCGATCGGGACTCGGCCCGTGACTGCGCGCAGCGCCTCGCTCCATGCGGGCGTGAGGCCAGGCACCACCGAACACACCACGCCTCCCCAGCCGGTGGCGCGGATGCGCAGGAGCGCGTCCAGCGTGAGGCGCAGTTCGTCGGCCGTATTCCGGCCACTCGTCAGCCGCCAGAAGCCCTGCAGTTCGCCGCCGTGGAATCGCCCCACGGTGGTCTCGCTGTTCCCCACATCCACGGCGATCATCGGCCCGGCGGCCTGCTTGCGGCGGGCCGTCACCGGGACTTTGTTGCCAGCCGTGGCGGCGGACGAATTGCGCTTCGGGGCGATTCCACGATTGCGCTTCTCAGGCATGGTCGTTCCCTTCTTCGCTCGTTTCCATCGCTTCGGCGCGTGACTTTCGCCGCGCCACCAGTGCGGACAATCCCACACTCGTGAAGTAGAGCAGCATCATGGGGACACCCATCACCAACTGTGCGGTCAGCACATCCCCCGGGGTGATCGCCGCGGTGACCACGAAGATCGCCACCATCGCGATGCGCCACTGTTTGAGCAGCGTGCCGGGAGTCACCAGACCGATCGCGGTGAGCAGCATGGTGACCAGCGGCAACTGCGCGAGGACTCCGCAGGCGAGCGCCATGTTGTACACGAACTCCAACAGCGAGCTGAGCCGGATCTGCGTGACCATGCCTGGCGTGAGGAAGTTCTCGAGGACATGGATGACCAGCGGCACGACATAGCCGTAGGCCGCTGCGGCGCCGGCCACGAACAACAGATACGAGCCTGCGGCCAGATACGGCACCCAGCCCCGCTCCCGTTTGAGCAGCCCCGGCACCACGAACGCCCAGACGCGCCACAACACGATCGGAAGTGTGATGGCCAGCCCGAGGATGAGCGACAACTTGAAGCGTTCGTTGAACGCTTCGAACGGCGACAGGACGACAGTCGTCTT
>JANLOU010000213.1:0-7445 GCA_031366735.1 Candidatus Eiseniibacteriota bacterium | reverse complement strand
CGAGAGTGAGACCGAGGACGCCTACCACGAGGGCCATCTCGAAATGCTCTCGGCGTTCGCGGCGCAGGCAGCCGTGGCAATCGAGCGCGCCCGCGCTGCCCACGAGCGGATCGAGGCGCGCCGACTCGAGAAGGAACTGGCCATCGCGCGCGATATCCAGATGTCGTTCCTGCCCGGCCGCGCGCCCGACCTGCCGGGTTTCGATCTGGCGGGTGCTTCGATCACACACGATGAGGTGGGTGGCGACTACTACGATTTCATCCCGGTCTCCGAGACACGCTTAGGGCTGGCGATCGCTGATGTCTCGGGCAAAGGGATTCCTGCAGCGCTCATCATGGCGGGCTTTCGCATGAGCCTGTTGGCCGAGATCCGCAACGAGTTCGCGATTCGAGCCGTGATGCGCAAGGTGAATGCGTTGTTGCATGAGAGCACGGAGCGCGACAAGTTCGTCACGGCGTTCTACGGAGTGCTCGACTGGAAGAACTCGGTGATCATCTTCTCCAACGCCGGGCACAATCCGCCGCTGCTGTTGCGGCATGCAGGTGGGGTGGAGGAACTCTCTGACGGAGGGCTGGCCTTCGGCGTCCTGCCCGACTCGCATTACGAAGAGCGTCCCATGCCCCTGCGTCCCGGGGATGTGCTGGTGATGTACACCGACGGCGTCTCCGAGGCGGAGAACGAAATGAACGAGCAGTGGGGGGTGCAGCGGCTGGAGGATCTGGTCCGCGCGCACGCGCACGAGCGCGCGGCCGATATCCTTGAAGCGGTGGTCGAGGCCGTGCGGCAATGGACCGGCGAGCGCGGCCCGACCGACGACCTCACGCTCATGGTGCTGCGCGCGAACGATGCGATCCCCGCGCCCGTCGCTCCGCTGGGAGCAGAGGCGGCGCCGCTCTGAGTTGGGCAGCCCCGCCCAAGCCGACCTCGCGCAGAGCGCCGCTGCCGCGCGATTTCGCGTGGCTCTGGGGCGCCCACGGGGTATCCGTCTTCGGCTCGCTCGTCACACGCGTGGCGATCCCGTTCACCGCCGCGCTGGCGCTGCATGCGAGTGCGGCGCAGATGGCCCTGCTGGGCGCCGCCGATCTGATCGCCAGTCTGATGGTGGGTCTGTGGGCGGGGGCATGGGTCGATCGCGTTCGGCGCCGGCCCCTATTGATCGGCTGCGACCTTGCGCGCGCGGTGCTGCTGGCGACCATCCCGCTGGCCGCACTGTCGGGCCGACTCGACCTGACGCTGTTGCTCGTGGTCAAGTTCCTCTCCGGCGCGTTCGACACGCTGTTCGAGCTGGCGCGACAGGCCTATGTGCCCGCGGTGGTGGGCGAGGTTCGACTGGTGGAAGCGAACTCGCGCCTGTCGGCCACTTCGTCGGCCGCTGAAGTGAGCGCATTCGGTATCGCGGGTTGGCTGGTGCAGTGGCTCACGGGTCCGATCGCCATCGCAGTCGATGCCGTCTCGTTCCTGATTTCCGCATTGCTCCTTGGCGGCATGCGCACGCCGGAGATCCCGCCGGTGCCAAGCGCTGGCTCCGCGACAGCCGCGACAGCCGCGTCGTGGCGCGCCGAGATGCGTGCGGGTCTCCTCGCCACCTTCGGCGATCCGCTCCAGCGCGTCCTGGCGATCGGAGATGCGTTGCTCAATCTGACCTTCGGATTGTTCACCGCGTGCTACATGTTGTTCGTGACCCGGGACCTGGCGCTTCCGCCCGGGCCGCTCGGCATGGTCTTCGCGGTCGGCGGGATCAGTGGCTTGATCGCGGCCACCTTCGCGCCCGCGCTGGGGGAGCGGCTGGGCGTCGGTCGCGCCATGGCGCTGGGACTGGTCGTGAGTTCGGTGGGACTCGGGGTGGCGGTGCTCACGCCGGCGCACGCGGTGGCGCTCGCACTCACGGTGCTCGTGCTACAACAATTCGTGGGGGACGGTGGCTGGGCGTTGTACATGATCCACTCGAGCACGCTGCGAATGGCGCGCGCGCCCGCGGCGTTGCGCGGCCGCATCGGATCGGCGTCGGGGGCGTTGTCCGTCGCGGCGCGACTTGCGGGCATCGTTTTGGGTGGGGCATTCGGCGACAAGCTGGGATCGCGAATGATACTGGGCGTGGGGGCATCGATCACCCTGCTGGCTGGCCTCGGGCTGTTGCGCTCGGTGGTCGGGCGCGAGCGCGAAACCTCGACCGCGGATCAGCGCGGATGAGTTGAGCCGCGCTCCGACATGCGGTCCAGCGCCACCGCAGCCTGGAGTAGTTCCGCCTGGTGCCCACCTTTGGCCCATACTCCCGCGACCACTCCGCTCGCGTCGACCACGAAGCTGGCCGTCTGGAACAGGTCCACCGCCCACTTGCCGAGCCCGAATCGGTACACCACCCGGAAAGCGGCGCCCGCGACCTTGGCGCTGTCGCACAACAGCGGAAAAGGCATCCCCGCCTTGGCGCGATAGGCTTGCAGCGTTGCCACCTCGTCGAGCGAGATTCCCAGTAACGGCAACCCGCGCTGCTCGAAGGACGGCCAGACTGCGCGGAACTCGCGCAGAGTGTGCGCTCAGCCCGGAGTCCTCAGGTGGGTGAAGAAGAACAGCGTGAGCGGTTTCCCCAGGTACTGCCGGAGCGGGAACGGTTGTCCGTCGGCGTCCTCGAGGATCAGGTCGGGAAGCGGCTGGTCCAGCAAGTCGGCTGGGTCACGCTGGGACATCAGGGGACTTCCTGGGTCAGGGCTTGTCGAGCAGCGCGAACCCGCTGCGCGAGGTTCATGGACTACTCGAAGTGCGCATTCTTGACCCTATCGGATGCGTCCGATAGTCTCCCACGCACCTTTGCGCAGCCTTTCATGAGCCGCACCGTCGAGCGCGCCATGCCGCTCCGCTGCACTCTCACCGTACCCGGGGAGCCGCCCGATGACCACCCAGAAGACCGGCCGCATCCTCTCGGGCATGCGCCCGACGGGCCGCCTGCACCTTGGCAACTATGTGGGAGCACTCGAGAACTGGGTGCGGCTTCAGGATGCCGGCTGGAGCAATTTCCATATGGTGGCCGACTGGCACATGTTGACCACGGGGTACGAGGACACCTCGCAGCTCCAACGCCACATCGGGGATATGGTCCTGGACTGGCTGGGCGCCGGACTGGACCCGGCCAAGTCGGTGATCTTCATCCAGTCCGCGGTCAAAGAGCACGCGGAGTTGCACCTGTTGCTGAGCATGCTGGTGTCCAAGGCGCGGCTCGAGCGCATCCCCACCCTGAAAGAGCAGATCCGCGATCTGGGCATGGACGAGCAGACGATCTCGTACGGACACCTGGGCTACTCGGTGCTCCAGGCTGCGGACATCCTGCTCTATCGCCCGACCCATGTTCCGGTTGGCGCCGATCAAGTGCCGCATGTCGAACTCACGCGCGAGTTGGCGCGGCGATTCAACTTCGTCTACTGCCAGGATCGCGGCCCGGTGTTCCCCGAGCCCGAGGCGCAACTCACCGAGTTCGCGCGGCTCTCGGGTCTGGACGGGAACCGCATGAGCAAGTCGGTGGGCAACACGATCCTGCTGGCCGAGGCACCCGCGGAGATCGAACAGAAGGTGCGTCAAGCGTACACCGATCCCAAGAAGGTGCGCCGCGACGATCCAGGCCGTCCCGAGGCGGACGAAAGCGATGGACATCCGGGCTGCGTGGTGTGGGAGTATCACCGCAAGTTCAACCCCGCCGAAGCTGCGTCGATCGCCGTGGAGTGCAAGGCGGGGCGGCTCGGTTGCGTGGCCGACAAGAAGCGACTGGCCGAGGTCATGAGCCAGGCGCTCGAACCGATCCGCGAGTGCCGCATGCGTTGGGAGAAGGATCCTGATGCGGTGCGGGATGTGCTGAACGAGGGCACGCGCAAGGCGCGCGAGAGTGCACGGGAGACCATGGACCTGGTACGGAGTGCGATGGGCGTCAAGTCCATCGTGGAGCCCGAGTGAGCGACGAGCGTGAAGATCTGCGGGAAGACGCGCTCCTGACCGAGCCGCATGCCCAGACGCCGGGCGATGCGCTCGCACCGTCCGAGCCCGCTGCGGATCTCCAGGTGGAGTCGCCCGCGGTGCGTGGGCGCGAAGGCGATGCCGTGGTCAAGCCGGCGCGCCCCGGAGTCAACTTCAAGCTGGAACGCTTCGAAGGTCCGCTCGACCTGCTGCTCCACTTGATCAAGCGCGACGAAGTCGACATCTACGACATCCCGATTGCGCGTATCACCCAGCAGTATCTGGCCTACATCGAGCTCATGCAGGCGCTGGACCTCGATGTGGCAGGCGAGTTCCTGGTGATGGCTGCGACGCTCATGCGGATCAAGGCCAAGATGCTCCTGCCCGTTCCCAAGTCAGATTCCGAGGAGGACGAGGGCGATCCGCGCGAGGAACTCGTGCAGCGCCTGCTCGAGTACCGCCTCTTCAAAGAAGCCTCCGAAACGATGAAGGAGCGTGAAGCCATCCGTCGCGGGATGTTCGAGCGCGGCATGGTGCCCACCGAGGACGACGCCGGCCCGCTGCCGCTGGCTCCCGCCACGCTGTTCGATCTGCTCGAAGCGCTGAACCGCGTGCTCGCGCGCAAGCCGGAGCGCGCGGTGTATTCCGTGCAGACCGAGGTCTACGACATCGAGGACAAGATGTCGCTCATCGCGCGGACAGTGGCCGAACTCGGACGCCTGAGTTTCACTCAACTGATCTCGAATGCGCGCGCCAAGATGGAGATCATCGTCTGCTTCATGGCGCTGCTCGAACTCACCAAGCTGGGACACGTGATCGTCGTTCAGGAGAACAACTTCGACGAGATCATGATCTTCCCCAGGACGCCGGAAGGAACGGAAACCGATGCCCCCGTCGAATCTGCGATCGGCGATTGAAGCGTTGTTGTTCTCCTCGGACCAGCCGCTCTCGCTGGCCCTCATGGCGGATGCGCTCGACACGCCGCTCGAAACGATGGCCGATACCCTGAGGTCGCTGGGCGAGGAGTACTCGGGCCGCGAGGCCGGCGTGCAACTGCGCGAGATGGCCGGGGGTTGGGTCTTCATGACCACGCCGGAGCAGAGCGAGTGGGTCACGCGCATGTTGCGCGGAAAGCGCAAAGCGCGCCTGTCCCGGGCGGCGCTCGAGACGCTGGCGATCATCGCGTACAAGCAGCCGGTGACCAAGAGCGAGGCTGAAGCGATCCGCGGCGTGGACTGCAGTGGCACGCTGGCGACGCTGTTGGAACGCAATCTTGTCACGATCAAGGGACGCTCCACGGTCGTGGGTCGTCCGCTCCTGTACGGTTCGACGCAGGATTTCCTCAACTACTTCGGATTGCGCGATCTGAGCGAGCTGCCCCGTCCCGAGGAGTTGCGCGCGCTGGTGGCCGCCCGCGAACCGGACCAGCTGGAGATGCTCGAGATGGACCCCGAGAGCGGCATGCCGCTCCAACTCTCGCCCGGCGCGTCCGGTGTGGATGCGATGCTCGAGGGGGAGGGCGTCGGCGAGTTCGACACCGAGGCGGAGCCCACCGAACTGGCGGTGGCCGAGCAAGCCGGCGCCGGCTCCGTGCGGGAGGAACGCGATGAGTTCCTCGAAGCGGCCATGGCCATGGCGAGCGACATGCCGGAGTCGACGGACGACGCGGAGTTCGCCGGCGGGGACGACGATGAGGCCGAGGCTGGCGAGGACGAGGACGAGGACGATGCGGACGACGAGGAGTGGGATGACGACGACGATGACGACGATGACGATGACGATGACGAAGAGGACGATGAGACGGACGGGGAGGACGAGCGCCCGGGGGTGCAACTGACCAAGCAGGAGACGGACGGCCGCTGAATGCGGCGGTCCGGCTTCATTTCCCTCGGAGCGCCATGAGCCTGCAAGCAGAGCATTGGATCCGTGCCCTGGCGCTGGAACCACACCCGGAGGGGGGCTACTTCCGGGAATCCTACCGAAGCCCCGAGACGCTTTCGCAGGTCGCCTTGCCGGCCGGTTATCATGGCGAGCGCTCGGTCAGCACCGCCATCTACTATCTGCTGCGTCCCGGGGACAGGTCGCGGTTGCATCGCTTGCGAGCGGACGAGCTCTGGCACCTGTACGATGGGGGCCCCTTGACGCTGCATGTGCTGCACCCCGAGGGCCACTACGAGCCCCGGGTGCTTGGTCGTGATCTCCACCACGGCGAAGCGTTCCAGCAACTCGTTCCCAAGGGCGCTTGGTTCGGCGCCGAATCAACTCAGGATTTTGCGCTCGTGGGCTGCACGGTTGCCCCGGGTTTCGCATACGAGGACTTCGAGTTGGGCGCCCGCGAGGCGCTGCTCGCGCAATACCCGCAACACCGCGAATTGGTGCTGCGGCTCACCATGAACGGAGGCTGACCATGTCCACCCGCTTGAACAAACTCCTGGCTGAACGCGGGATCGGCGCGCGTCGCAAGTGCGACGAGATCATTCAGGCAGGGCGCGTTCGAGTGAACGGCGTGACGGTGAGCGAACCGGGAACGCAGGTGGAAGAGGGCCGCGACAAAGTCACGGTGGATGGTCGTCCGCTCCAGGGTCGTTCGAAGCTGGTCTACTATGTCATCAACAAGCCGGTCGGCGTGATCACCACCCTCGATGATCCGCATGGCCGGCGCACCATTGCCGAGTTCCTGCCGCGCGGCGCCCGAGTGTTCCCGGTGGGCCGGCTGGACGCCGATACCAGCGGGTTGCTTCTGCTCACGAACGACGGCGAACTGGCGAACAAGCTGATGCACCCGCGCTACGGGGTGGAGAAGTTCTACCGTGTGCGGCTCGACCGGGAGCCCAGCAAGCAGCAGATCGAACGGCTCAAGCGCGGTGTGCGCTTTGATGAAGGCTTGGTGAGCGCGCCCGCACGGGTGCGACGGATCGACCCGGGGTTCGATGCCATCATGCTCGAGATCGCCATCCATGAAGGCCGCTTCCGCCAGGTGCGCAAGATGTGCGAGGCCGTTGGCCTCACGGTGACCGGGCTGCACCGCGTGGGCTATGGCCCGATCCGCCTAGGACCGCTTGCTCGCGGCATGTTCCGCGAGTTGTCCGATGACGAGGTGGCGCGACTTCAAGAATCCAGTGGCCGCACCAAGGGCGCTGCCGCGGTCAAGTACAAGGGACCCGAGAAGCGTGGCACCAGTGGTGTGGTGCCCGGCTCCGGCATGACGCTGCCCAAGGCTGCCCCAGCTAAAGCAGATGCAGTCAAATCCAAGCAGCGCGCGCCCGAACCTGAGCAGGTCGAGGACGAGGATGACGAGGACTTCGAGGAGATCTGGGTTCCCGGCGGTGGAGCTCTGAAATCGGAGCTCGATGACGATGACGAAGTGTTGTTCGAGGACGATCGTGCCGAGCCCGAGATGACCGAGGAGCCTGCATGGCCCGTGCGCCCGAGCGGCAAGCGTGGCGATGCGGCGTGGCTGGCCAAGCAGGGCGCGACAACGACGAGCGTTAAGGCGAAGGGATCCG
>JANLOU010000072.1:0-18743 GCA_031366735.1 Candidatus Eiseniibacteriota bacterium | reverse complement strand
CCCGACCAGTGCCGCCAGGCGCGCGACACCGCGCCCGGGAAGCAGGGTCGCGAGCAGCACCGCAAGCGGGATCCCGAGCAGGCGGAGCGAATCGAACGGGTCGAGCGAGGTCCAAGCGTCGAGGAGGTGCATCCCAGCCTCCACGGACAGCAGGCGGACGCCGCGCACACCGCGACGGTCACCCGCGAGGGGATCTACGAAGGGATGTGAATGGCCTCGGCGGCCTTGAGCACGGCGAGGAAGTCCTCCGGGCTGCCGGCCTCACGCAGCTGTCGGCGGACCGATTCCTCTTTGAGCAGACGCGAGATATTGGCCAACACCTTCACATGCAGCGCGCCGCCCGTCTCGGGAGCCACGAGCAGCACGAACAACGCTGCGGGCTGACCATCGACGGTCTCGTACTCGACGCCCTCGTTCGAAACGCCGCACGCCGCCACCAGCCGGTCCACCAGCTTGGCCTTGCCGTGCGGGATGGCGATGCCATTGCCGATGCCCGTGCTCATCATGTCCTCGCGCCGAAGCACGCGGTCGAGGATCTCGCCCTGACTGCGGATCCCGTGCGCCGACTCGAGCAGGTCGACCAGCTCGGCGATCACTTCGCGCTTGGTGCGCGACTTGAGCCGAGTGGTGATGGCCTGAGGGTTGAGCAGTTCGGACAGCCGCATGGGGGCGTATTCCTCAAGGAGAAGCGTGCGTACGGAGCGAAGACCCGCAACCTATGCACCGCGCCGAGTCGCGTCAAGCCGGAAGGCCCGGAATCCCTTGCGTGGTCGTAGGTACCGCTATGCTAGACTTATCGCAGTCCACCGTTGGAGCATCGAGCCAGACACCCTGCGAGACACCATCCTCCCTCATGCCCCAAGACTGTCCGGACGCATCGCTGGGCGACACGCAAGGAGGCGCGTAGGCCCTATGAAGCAAAAGCAGATCGGCTTCCGCGACCTGCTCGAGCGGCTGTTGCCGATCGAGGAGCTGGCGCCCGGTGACCGCATGCGTGTCCAGCGAGCCCTGCGCTCGGGGCTTGCGGTTGAACTGGAGCGTGCGGCCCTGCATGCCATCGACGCCCTGGAGCAGCAGGGCTCGCTCAAGCGCCTGCCGGTCGAGGGCATCAACGGCCAGCCGATGGTGCGCTATCAGGCGCGCGGCCAACACGATGTCATCACGGTGCAGCTCCCTGGGCCGCGGGTGCGCGATGGGGTCTCGATCCAACCGCGCAGCGCCCTGCCCACGGCCGCGCCGGCGAGGCTCGACCAGGTGCGTCGCCTGATCCGCTTGGACGACCCGCTCATCTTCAGCGACCCGCGCACCGGCACCACGCGCGCGGGACTGCTCGGCCAGTTGGACCAGGCCGGCAGCGAGATGCTCGACAACGCCACATTGCGCTACTTCGGCAAGGATGACGATGAGGCCGCGGCGATCGAGGACCGGCCCCTCGACAGCTCCATGGCGAAGGACGCATGCGAACACCACGCCATGCTGTTCTACTGCCCCGACACCGAACGCAGCACCTCGTTGGTGACCGCGGGCCAGAAACACGCGGTGCGTTCGCTCGTGCTTGCCGCCGTCCTCAGCAACAGCGGCGAGCCCATGGGACATGTCGAAGTGCGCAGCGCCGACCCCGACGCGTTCCAGCCCGCGGATCTGGCAATGATCGCGCTGCTCGCGGACTTCTGCGGCGGTGTCGTGGAGCGCGCGGCCCGGATCGAGAAACTGGTGTTCGTGGACCCGCTGACCACGGTCTACAACCGCAGCTACTACGACCTGCAGATCCGCAACGAGATCGCGCGCGCGCAGCGTGAACAGAGTTCGCTGGCGTTGGTCATCTGCGACATCGACGATTTCAAGTCATTCAACACCTCGTTCGGCTACGAAGCCGGCAATCAGGTGTTGATCCAGGTGGCGGCCGCCCTGCGCGCCACGGTGCGCCCATTCGATACGGTCGCGCGCTGGGGTGGCGAGGAGTTCGCCGTGCTGCTCACGCCCCCGGTGACCGAGGAGGATGTGCTCACGATCTCCGAGCGTCTGCGCATCTCGGTCGAGAAGACCGCGATCCGCCTGGAGGGCCTGGACGGACGCGCGCACCGCGTGCATGTCACGGTGAGCATCGGGGTGGCCATGTTCCCCGACCACGCCGACAACCCGCAGGACTTGTGGCGGGCGGCGAACACGGCGCTGCTGAAGGCCAAGCGGCCACCCAAGAACCAGGTGGTGTTCTATCAGTCCAAGCCCGAACCCCGACTTGGACTCCAATCCTGAGCCTGTGCTGGCAGGAGTGGCGCCGGACCAACTAGGGGACGCGGCTGGGGTCGGGGGCTCGGCTGACCCACGCGCTGACCCGAGGGGCGACCGGCAACTCGGTCACGAGCCAGGCGATCGCCGGCGGCTCGAATACGACCTCCGGCGCGTACCGACTGGGATCGCGTAGCACCGCTCCCCAGACTGCATCCACGCTGGGATCGCGTTCGAAGAACGCGCGATCGATCGAGGACTGCAGCACGATCCGCGCACTCGGGGAGCGCGGCTCGCGCCGCAGCGCTTCGGGCTTCACCAACCGGAACCGGCCGCCGGGCACGCGCGCCTGGAAGTGGGGATTGCCCGCCAACTCCACATCGGCACCGGCCCGTATGCGCGGTGCGAGCCAGCGTTCCAGTGCCAGACGCGGGTCATTGCACTGCACCCAGTCCAGCACCGGGCCGCCCGCCACTGCGAGCACGCAGAACGCCACTGCTGTCGCGCGCGCAGCCGAGGGCCGCAGCGATGCGACCGCGCGGATCGTGAGGGGCACGAACAGCAGCAACAGCGGCAGCAGGAAGCGCGGATACACATACCCGACGCCGCCGAGGAAGGTCACCAGATAGAGCGCGCAGGCGATCGCGCGCGCCTCGAGCCCACGCCAGGAAACGCGCCTCGCCAACGCGAGCACGACACCCGCCAGCACCGGCAGCCCCAATGCCAGCGGGAACAACTCCAGTGTGCGCGCAGCCAGTTGCAGTGTTCCCCACGCGCTCGCCGCGAAGGTGCGCTCGTAGCGCGCGTCGGCGAAGACGAAACGATGGTGTTCGAGCCACCCGGGTACGCCCATGGGCAGGCGCCATACGATGAGGTAGGCGAGCAATGCAGCGACGATCGGGAGGATCGCGCTGCGCAGCCCTGCGGGCAGGCCGGGGGACACCCCACGCAGCCCCCGCCGCGACGCGAGCAGCACGGCCACCAACGCGAACGGCGCGGCTTGCTCCTTGGTGCACACCGCCAGCGCGGCGAACGCGCCCGCCGCGAACAATCCGCGCGCGCGCTCGGCGCGTTCGGCGAGATGGAAGGCCAGTCCGAGCCAGAAGAGATAGTGGATGTCGACATTCGTCGTGCGCGAGTAATAGACGAATGTGGCCGAGCCAATGAACAGGACCGGCGCCAGCCAAGCGTGGCGCGATGCGCTCGAACGCCGGAGCTCACGCAGCACGAACACGACGAGCAGCGTCGCCAGCAGCACGCTGACCGCGCGCGCTGCGAGGGTGAGGGCCGCCACCGAGAGGCCGGGATGGGCGAATCCCCACGGAGGCTCGGAGGTAGGGACTCCCAGTTCCCCGCTCACTTTGAACCACACCAGCAGCGGGACCATCGGAATCGCCTGGACCATGTACGAGACAGGCCCGTAGGAGGACGACCAGGTCGGCCCGAAACGGGCAGCGATCGCGCGCAGCACCGATCCGGGTGCGGTGTTGTCCACATCCCATGACCACTGCGGGTCCAGTCCCCAATGGATCGGGAGCAGCAGCACAACGACCAGCACGATCAACGCGAGCAGTTCCGGGCGCCCCCGGAGTGACCAAGGGCGCAGCGGCTTGCCGGTCTCAGGCCCGGGCATCAGGGAGTTGCAGAGAGATCCGGGATGGCGGCCGGAGGAATCACATCCGCCGCGGTCGTGGTCAGGCTCAGGGTGTTGGAGACCGCGGACCAGTTGCCCGCCTCATCCCGAGCGCGCAGGGCGTAATAGTATGTGTGCGCACCCACCAGCCCGAGCGAGACATAGGTCTGCGTGCCACCCCCTGCCACGGGCGTCGGAGCGACCGAGACCGGTGTGGCCGAGGCGAAGTTGGCCGCGGTGATGGGCGAGTCGGACCGGCGCAGGTCGTACGATTGGAGCGTACCGGACATGCCGTCATCGCCGGGTGCGGTCCACAGGATCACGGCGTTGTCGAAGGAAATGGCGCCGCTGCGCAGATCGGAGACAGTGGCAGGCGCAATCAGGTCAACGCCTGCGACGACGAAAGGGTAGGCGCCTGCATCACTTCCACCCTGCCCACCACCGATCGCGGCGGAGCCGGCTCCCAAACGGGGATCGAAGGTGGTCGCAGCCACGCTCCCGAACAACGGATTGCCAAAGCGCGAGTCGCAATCCCGGCCGCTCGCGGCGCACCAGGTGGCCACCGTGCCGGTGGCGCCCTGCCAGTTGGCGGCGCGGTCCCCCAGAACGCTGGTGAAGGTCGGCGTGTAGAACAGGTTCGAGGACGAGATGAAACCGCTCGCACCGGGGAACTTGATCGTGCCCTCAGTCGCTTGGGCCGCGACGGAGTAGAAGATGTTCGAGGTCAATCGCACGCTGTCGGCAGGAGTGCCAGCCAGGACGGACGAGACGAACTCCAGCCCTCGACCGGTGGCCGAATAGAATGTGCAGTGATCGATGGTCAGGAACGAAGGCTTGTCGACGAACATCAGCGCAGGTGAGCTCGTGCTGGCGAAAACACTGCGATCGAGCACCGTTCCGGCGCCATTGATCTGCACCATGACGAGGCCGCGCATGTAGTAGAAGCACTGGCGGTAGGTATTGCGGACCGTGGTTCCGTTCCAAGCGTCGGTACCGGCGTTCATGAGACGCCCCTGCATCGTGTACCCACTCTGCAGGCCCGCGAAGATGGTGTCGCGCTCGAACAGATTGTAGGAGGACGAATCGCGGAGCGAGAAGCAGTTCCAGTCGACACCCGCCACCTGATTGTCCGCTTCGAACACCCATTTGTTGTCGCGGAAAGTGTTGTAATAGGAGTTGTACAGGTATCGCCCCTGGACATCGATGTTCGTGCCACTGAAGCGACCCGTGATCTGATTCGAGTCGATGACACAGCGTTGCGAGAAAACGCGCATGAGGAAGCCCTTGTAACTGATGCGGCCCATGTCGATCACATTGGCACGCAGCGTGTCATACTCGCTGTTCGCGTTGAACCCCGCGCCCGGCCAGTCCTGCCAACCGCTGAACACGAACGCCACCGTGATCCCGGAGTTCGTGGGGGCATTCGTGATCTGGCAGCGGGCCACCAGATTGTGCTTGGAGCCCACGAACGAAACGCTCTGCGCGTTGCACTTGTAGACCGAATCGTACTGCGCCATGTTGGTCACCGAGGTGCCCCGCAGATCGATGCCGGAGGTGAACTCGAGACCTTTGACCGTGAGGTAGGACCGATCGGTGGTCAGCGCGCCGGTCAGCAGCGCCGCGGACGGATCATTGAGGTTGCCCATGATCACGATGCGGTTCGTGGGCGTGCCGTGGTTCGCGGGGGAAAGGTCGCCCGAGTAGATGCCGGGCATGACGAAGCAGACATCGCCCGCAACGAGCGAGCTGTTCGCCTTCGCCAGACTCCAAGGCGCCGCGAAGGTGCCCGAGTTGGTCGCGCTTCCCGTGGGGCTGATGTACCGCACCGTGGCGGACGCGCTCGACGCCCCCAGGGCAAGCAGCAGCGCGAGGTAGGCTGGAGTTCCGACTCTGCGCACTTGGCATCCCCGATCGTTCATGACTGAACTGCCTCCCCACCACTCTGGTGTGGGCTGCGGCCGCACCCGAGCAAGCACGAAATGTACCCCGTACGCGGCCTGCGCGCCAAGGCGCCGAATCCGGACAAGTCCTTCACCACCACAGCACTGGGGCGACCGCGATGGGTTGGTGAACGCGCCCGCCACGCCACGCCGTGCGCTCTGGGGCAGTGCTGCTTGCATTCCGCCTGAAATGGCTTCGGCGGGCGCTGGCCCCGGCTTAACCCATATAGTGCGAACGCGTAGCCGCCGATCCCACGGTTCGGAAGGAGCCCCCCGAGGATGCACCCAGTCATCGCCCGCACCCTTTACTACACCGCACAAGCCCTCAGGGGCGAGCCGGTCGCCCAGGTCTCACGAGAGCTTGACCTCAGCCAGCATTGGTCGCTGGAAGAGCTACAGGCGTTGCAGTGGAGCCGCATGCAGCGATTGGTCGAGCATGCCTACGCCAAGGTGCCATTTTACCGCAAGGCATGGGATGCGGTGGGGTTCCGTCCCGGCGACCTGCGCACGCGGGAGGATTGGGACCGGCTACCCACCCTGTCCAAGACCGAGATCCGTGAGCACTCCGAGGAGTTGCATGCCGAAGGCGCCACGGGCGGGCTGAAGGCCGCGACCTCGGGATCGTCCGGCACGCCGGTGGCCGTGCTGCGCAGCCATCGCTCGTGGGCGCACGCGCACGCGAATCTGGTCCGCAGTTGGCGTTGGCATGGCATCGAGGTGGGGGATCCTTACGCCTACTTCTGGGGACTGGCGCGCGACCGCGCTGGCCGTCGGCAAGCCCACCTGCGGGACGCGCTCTTCAATCGGCAGCGGCTCTCGGCATTCGAGATCACGGCCGAAACCGCGCGCGCGTTCCATGCGCAACTGCTGCGCCGGCGCACTCGCTGGGGTTTCGGGTATCCCTCGGCCATCACGAACTTCGCCGACGAAGTGCTGGCCCAGGGACTGGATGGGCACGCGCTGGGCTGGAAGGCGGCGGTCACCACGGCCGAAGTGCTGCGCCCGCACCAGAAGGAACGCCTGCGCGCGGCGTTCGGATGCGCGATCGTGGACAGCTATGGCTGCGCCGAGGTCGGCGTCACGGGCTTCGCCTGCCGCGCCGAAGGGATGCATGTCCCGATCGAATCGGTCGTGGTGGATACGGTTGCCACCGAGGACGGCCGACTCGAGGTGCTGCTCACCGACCTGTTCAACGACAGCCAACCCGTCATCCGCTATCGCATCGGCGATCTGGTCGAGCCCGCGCCCCAGGGTGAGTGTGCATGCGGGCTTGCGCTGCCCCGGTTGGGGGCGATCCAAGGCCGCGCCGGCGACTTCGTCCGCCTGCCGGATGGCCGAGTGATCAATGGCCTGCTGCCCTATTACATCTTCCGCCCCTACGCCAAGAGCGGGAAGGTCCGCGAGTACCAGTTCGTCGAGCATCCCGAGGGCACCATCGAGCTGCGCGTGTTGCCCGGCGCCGAGTGGAACGATGCGGCGCGGGCAGAGATCGAACGCGATGTCACGAGCGGCTTCGGGATCCCCGTGCGGCTGCGCACGGTGACGCACATCGAGCGAATGGGGCGCGGCAAACACCGCGACTTCGTGAAGTTGTCCGACTTGAACGAGCGCGGACAACCCTGAACTTCGACTCGGACTAGCTGGGCATGGACTTCAGCAGCATGCGCACATGCGCATTGAGCCGTGCGTTCTTCGCCAGCTGATCCAGATCCGAGCGAAGCGTGAAGCGCATCATCTTGTCATCGTGATGCGCCTCGATGAAGTTGCGCACCCGGACCACGATCGTGCGCACATCGACCGGAAGCTTCTGGGAAGCGTCGACCATCTGGAACATGGCTCTTCCCAGCTTGCTGCGCGCATCCAACCGCTTGGCGCTCACGCCAACACCGACGGCGCCTGCTTGGGCTTGTGGAACGTGTAGCCTCCGTCCGCGACGTCCACCTTGACGGTGTCGCCGGGCTGGAACACGCCCTGCAAGAGTTGCAGGGCAAGGGGGTTCTGCACCCGTTTCTGGATCACGCGTTTGAGTGGCCGCGCGCCGAAGTGTGGGTCGTAACCTTCGTCCCCCAAGGTATCGCGCGCCGCATCGCTCAACATGAGCCCGATTCCGCGCTGCTTGAGCAATTCGGCCAAATGACGCACCTGGATGTCCACAATGTGCCGGATATGTTCACGCGAGAGGGCATGGAACACGATCACCTCGTCCAGGCGGTTGAGGAACTCGGGGCGGAAGTGCTCGCGGAGCGCCCGTTGGACCAGCGCCTCCATCTCGCGATTATCCTTCTCGCCGAACTCCAGGATGGCGTCGGACCCCAGATTGCTCGTCATGATGACCAGCGTATTGTTGAACAGCACGGTGCGGCCCTGGCCATCCGTGAGCCGCCCATCATCGAGCAGCTGCAACAGCACATTGAGCACTTCGGGGTGCGCCTTCTCGACCTCGTCGAGCAACACCACGGCATAGGGCCGGCGACGCACGGCCTCGGTGAGCGCGCCGCCCTCCTCATAGCCCACATAGCCCGGAGGGGCGCCGATCATGCGCGCAACGGTGTGCTTCTCCTGATACTCGCTCATGTCCAAGCGGACCATGGCGTGCTCGTCGTCGAACAGGAACTCCGCGAGCGCCCGGGCCAACTCGGTCTTGCCCACGCCCGTCGGGCCCAGGAAGAGGAACGAGCCGATCGGGCGCTTGGGGTCCTGCAGCCCTGCGCGCGAACGGCGCACGGCCTCGGCCACCACCCCCACGGCTTCATCCTGACCCACCACGCGCGCGTGCAGTCGCTCCTCCATCCGCACCAGCTTCTGCACCTCTCCCTCGAGCAGTCGTGAGACGGGGATCCCAGTCCATTTGGCGACGACCTGCGCGACATCTTCTTCGTCCACTTCGGTCTTGAGCATGCGCTGCGTACTCTGCAGCTCCTCCAACAACTTGCTCGCCTCGCGCAGCGAACGCTCCACCTCGGGCAGATCGGAGTTCTCGATGCGCGCGGCTTGCTCGTAGTCGGTGCGCCCGCGCGCAATCCCGGCCTCGTGACGCAGACCCTCGCGGCGCTCCTTGAGGCGCTTGATCTCGTCCAAGTAGTCCTTCTCCTTGCGCCAATGCTGATCGAGCGCCTGCTTCTCGCGCTCCCCCTCGGCCAACTGGGCGTCGAGTCGCGCCAGTCGCTCCTGCGAAGCCCGATCGGTCTCCTTCGCCAAGCTGACCCGTTCGATCCGCAACTGGTCGATGCGACGCGAGACTTCATCGAGCTCGGTGGGCAGGGAGTCATTCTCGATGCGGATCCGTGCGGACGCCTCGTCGATCAGGTCGATGGCCTTGTCGGGCAGCTTGCGGTCCGGGATGTAGCGCTGGGAGAGCACGGCGGCGGCGACCAGCGCCGCATCCTTGATGCTGATGCCGTGATGCTTCTCGTAGCGTTCCTTGAGCCCGCGCAGGATCGCAATCGCGTCCTCGACGCTGGGCTCATCCACGAACACCGGCTGGAAGCGGCGCTCCAGCGCCGCGTCCTTCTCGACATACTTGCGATACTCTTCCAGCGTGGTCGCACCAATGCAATGCATCTCGCCGCGCGCAAGCGCAGGCTTGAGCAGATTACTGGCGTCCATGGCGCCCTCCGAAGCGCCCGCGCCCACCAGCGTGTGCAACTCGTCGATGAACAGGATCACGCGATTCTCGGCGTTCGTGACCTCCTGGATCACCGCCTTGAGGCGCTCCTCGAACTCGCCGCGGAACTTCGCGCCCGCGATCAGCGCGCCCATGTCGAGCGTGATGAGGCGTTTGTCCTTGAGCGATTCGGGCACATCCCCCGAAACGATACGCCGCGCCAAGCCCTCGGCGATGGCGGTCTTGCCCACCCCGGGCTCGCCGATCAGCACCGGATTGTTCTTGGTCCGCCGGGCCAGCACCTGCATGACGCGCCGGATCTCGTCGTCGCGGCCGATCACCGGGTCGAGCTTGCCCTGACGGGCCGCGGCCGTGAGATCACGCCCATACTTGGAGAGCGCTTCGTATTTGTCCTCGGGGCTCTCGTCCGTCACACGCTGCCCGCCCCGCACCTGGGCGAGGCTCTGCAGCACCCGGTCCGGGGTGACGCCGTTCTTGGCGAGCGCCCGCTGCGCGGCGTTGGGGTGCGCGGGGTTGGCCAGCGCGAGCAGCAGGTGCTCCACGCTGACGAACTCATCCTTGAGTTGGTCGCACTGCGCCTGAGCGCGCTCGAGCACGCCGCGCAAGGGCTCGCCCACATACTGCGCGCTGTCGCCCTGCACTCGGGGCAGCGCGCGCAGGGCGGATTCCACATCCTGCTCGAGCGCTGCGGGTGGAACGCCGAGCCGCTGCAGCACACTCGCGATCGTGCCGCCCATCTCGTCGAGCAGCGCCGCGAGCAGGTGCTCGGGCTCCAGTGTCTGCTGACTTCGGTCGCGCGCGATCCGGCCCGCCCGTTCAACGGCCTCGCGCGATTTCACCGTGTAGTGGTCGAAATTCATCTCGCCTCACCTCCGGTTGTGCTGATGCGCAAGGTAGCACAAGGATGCGGGGCGCCCGCTCGGCCACGGGGGCGCCGCGGCGGAATGATTCAGGGAATCGTCACGGATGCCGCTACCGCAGCATCAAGCCGCGCGATCGAACCACGGCAGTAATACCGGGATGAGGCGCCGGGCCAGTTCGGGGAACTCCATCACGAACGTGACGCTATCGCGCAGGCTCGCCCAATCGGCGTCCTTCGCTTCGACCCGTCGGGCCAGATCGAGCAGCAACGCGCGTGCCGCAGCCCGGCGGCCCTCGGGCACACCCAGACGGGCCACATCGGTTGCGAGCGTGAAAATGGCCACCGCGTCGGGGTCGAGCAGGTCGCACTCGTCCTTCGTGCGTTGGACCGGCTTGCCGACCAGACCCAACACGGGCGAGTTCTTGAGGAAGTCCTCGGCTGCGCGCGCGAAGGCCTCGGGGTCGATCCCCGGCTCTTCGCTCGGCACTTCGGGCGGCGCCACCGGAGTGGAGTCCACGGGGGCGTTACGGAACTCCGGGCTGATGAGCGACTCGATCGAGACGACGCCCTTGCTGCGCTGCTTCTTGGAAGGCTTGGTGGTGAACACGCCCTTGGCGGCCTCGAGCGCGGCCGGCGCAATGGGCTTGGACGTCTCCGGGGGCCCCACGATGGGCGCCGTGGGGGCCTCGGCCGAGGGGATGGGTGCGGACGGCACCGACTCCTCGGGAATCGGCGCAGTCAGGTGCGATAAGCCGAGCATGTCCTTGAGCCGTTGCTTCATGCCGCCACGGCGCGACGCCTTGCTGGGCCTGCCCGAACGCGTGCGCTCGCTCGGTGCAGCCGGGGGCGCGGCCGGCGGTGCAGCCGCAACGGGCACGACCGGCAGTGCAGGCACGACTTTCAGGGTCGGCGGGGCTGCGGAATCCTCGGCGCGCGGCTCGGGCGCCAGTGGGGATTCGAGCGAAGGCCCGCCCAACTCGAGCACGATGTCGTTGTCCCCCGTGTCGGGGCCGCCCTGCGCTCGCACATCCGCGCTCGGCAACTCGACCGTGGGGAAGTCATCCTCGCCCTGAGGCAACGACAGGTCGCGTTCGGCAGGAAGCTCGGACTCCATCACTCCGTCGGCGTCGATCTCCGCGATCAGCGATCTCAGGTAGGTGTTGGCCTCCAGGCACCCGCGGCTGTACACGCCGCGCACCTGCGCCGGCTCGGGCCGCGAGCCCGGCGGACTGAACGCGATGCGTCGGAACTTCTCGGACCGCATGGTTTCGCCCGGCCAGATCCGCTGCAGCACGGTCAGCGTGTTCTGCCGCCAGGACTTGAAGGTGGAGTCACGCGAAGTGGCATTGCGCAGGCCGCCCAGCGTCTCGAGTTGTTCCTCCAACCAACGCTTGCTGCGTTCGGTCGCTTCGGAGCGGCTCATGCCGGCCTCCGCGTCCCGGCGCTACCAGTCGGAGAAACGCTCTTCACGCCAGGGATCGGCTTCGTTGTGATAGCCGTTGCGCTCCCAGAAGCCGGGTGCGTCGCGCCCCACGAGCTCAAGCCGTCGCACCCATTTCGCGCTTTTCCAGAAATAGCGGCGAGGGACCACGAGCCGCAGGGGCCATCCGTGGTCGGGTGTGAGCGGTTCACCGTCGTGGCGATCGGCGAGAAGCACGTCATCCTGGAGCAACTCCGTGAGTGGCAGGTTGGTGGTGAAGCCCTGCTCGGCGTGGATGATGACGAAATGTCCTTCGGGTTGGACTCCCGCCCGCGCCAGCAGCTCGCGCAGCGCGACTCCCTCCCAGAGGTTGTCGTACCGACTCCACCGCGTGACACAGTGGATATCGGAGTGCACCTTCACGCGCGGCAGCTGCTGGAATGCGTCCCAGTTGAACTGCTGCGGGCGCTCCACCAGACCATCCACCTGGAAGTCCCAGGTCGAGAGGTCCACGCGAGGCACCGAACCGTAGTGCAGCACCGGCCACTTCTCGGTCTTCACCTGACCGGGCGGGAGCCGGGGCTCCTGTCTTGGACTCTCGAAGGTATCGGCGGGACCCGGCTCGGGATTCATCTTGAATCTCTCCTGGTTACAGGCGGTGCCGGCGGCGTTCTGGGGCGATGGCAAGGCGTCATCCGGTGGCCGCGAAGGGCACCTCACCCCCCACCACATTAGCTGACCCGCCCCAAGGCTGCACGGGCACGGCCGGGGTCATTCGTCGGGCGAAGGCTTGTCGTTCCGCAGTCGCTTGACCACGGCGTCGCGGCGTTTGGTATCGAGCCGGCGGGTCCTGGCCGCCCGCGTGGGCCGGGTGGCCACCCGCGGCTTGGGTTTGCGCGCCCTGGCCGCAAGGGCCGCGGCCAGATTCTCCAGCGCGAGCTGCCGGTTGCGGAACTGGGAGCGATGCTCCGTACCCACGCGCGCGATTCCCGTGGCGCGGTGCCGCACGCGCACGCACGACTCGGTCTTGTTGCGATGCTGCCCACCCGCTCCCGAGGAACGGAAGGTCTCCACATCGCACTCCGCCAGGAGTCGCTTGAGTTCCTCGGAGAGCGCCATGACCGCATCCTACCTCAGCCTCGCGCAGGGTTGCCCGGTCCAGAACGCTTCGCATACAGTCCGGCCCATGACCATCCCCGCGTTCTCATGGTTCTCTGCGATCAGCGAGTTGTTCGTGACCGCCGGCGTCGTCTATGTGGTCCTGCGCAACTGGAACCGCAAGCCCTTCCCGTTCCCGTTGTTCCTGGGCGTTTCGCTGTTCGAGGCGCTGGTCAATGTGATGTACATGGCGAACCGGGCCGCCGAAGCCGCGGCGGGCCACCCCGCAGCGCACACGATCTCGACCGGCATGAAGATCTTCTTCGCCGCGCACGGCCTGTTGTCGTTGCTCGCCTATCTGGTCTTCGTCGTTCTGGGCGTGCTCGCGTATCAGGAGCAGAAAGCCGGCCGCTGGTTCTTCCGCGACCGGCCCGCGCTCACCTGGGCATTCCTCGTCGTCTGGACGATCAGCATCGTTTCGGGCGAAGCCCTGTTCGTGATGCGCTACCTGCTCTGACGCGAAGCCACCGCATGCTTGCGGCAAAGCCCTCGCGCGTTGTGGGGCGTGCAGGTCGGCTCCGCTCGCCGCTGCTGATCTCGCTGTGGGTGCTGTTGGCGATCGAGGCCCTGACCGGCTTGGTCATCTTCTTCGCGCGCCTGGCACTGGGCTCGGCCCCCACGCTCTCGTTGCACTGGTTCGCGGGCTTCGCGTTCACGCTGGTGTACGCGATCTACCAGGTTCAGCATTGGAGCCGCGTGCAGCCGGTGCGGGCGCGACTGGACCATGTGCTGGGATTGCTCGCCACCGCCAGCCTGGTGCTGACGCAGGTGAGCGGTTACTGGGTGGGGGCCGAGTGGTTCCTGCGCGCCCGACCGGCGGGATACGCTGCGTTCCCACCGACGCTGTCTGCGGCCCACAATGTGATGAGTATGCTCTCGCTCACCTTCGTGGGCGCACACCTCGGCGCCGTGCTGCTGCGCGATGCGCGCACGCGCGCCGCGAAGCGCACCGCTCAGGGCTTGAGGTAGCGCTCCAGCCAGCCATGCACTTCGCGGTACCACAGCAGCGAGTTGCGCGCCTTCAGGATCCAGTGGTTCTCGTCGGGGAAGTACACGAGCCGCGCCGGCACGCCCTTGGCCTTGAGCACGCCATAGATCAGCAGGCCCTGTCCCACTGGCACGCGGTAATCCCGTTCGCCGTGGATCACCAGCATGGGCGTGTTCATGCCGCTCGCGAATCGCACGGGGGACCACAGGTCCTGCTTCTCGAGTCCGTCCCAGGCCTCGCCTCCCGCGGCGCGACCGCGGCCCTGCGTGACATCGCTGGCATACTGCCCGGTCAGGTCGGCAACGCCCGCGTGGTTCACGATGCAGCGGAAGCGATCGGTGTGCCCTGCGATCCAGGTGACCATGTAGCCGCCATACTAACCGCCGGTGACCGCCATGCGCGTCTCGTCCACCAGTCCTGTGGCGATCAGCATATCGGTGGCCTGCATGAGGTCCTCGAACGGCCGGCGCGCCCATTCCCCTTGGATGCGCTGCGCGAAATCCTGCCCCCACGAAGTCGAGCCCTGGAAGTTGACCATGGCCACGATGTACCCCGGCGCCGCGAACAACTGCCCGTTCCAACGCGCATGGAATTGGTCCGCCGAGATGCCGTGCGGCCCCCCGTGGATCACATGCACGAGCGGGTATTTGCGACCTTCCACATACCCGGGCGGCAGCACCACGAACATCTGCACATCCTCACCTTCGCAACCCGCAAAGGTCATCTCACGCACTTCGCCCATGCCGAAACGCGCGCTCACCTCGTCGGTGAAGTGCGTCAATCGGGTGGCGGCTCCACCCGCGATCGGCGCGGCGAACAACTCGGCGGGCCGGGCGAGCGACTGATGCGTGAACACCGCAAGCCCAGCTTGGCTCACGGCAGTGCCGCTGGCGCTGCCATCGTCGGTGATCGCCTGCGGCATGCCCGTGCCGCCGAAAGTGAACACCCGCACGCGCGCATCCTGTTCGGCCTCGAACACCAGCGTGCCGTTGTGGGTGAACGACCAGTTGGAAGGCGACAGGTCCCAGCCGGTGATCCACTCCGACGAAGTGTGCGCCGCACGGTCGTAGCGCATGAGCCGGGTGCGATCGGCGTAGAACTCGGGGTCCATGGTGCGGCCGTGCACGATGAAGCGCCCGTCCGGCGAATAGCGCGGGCGCAGGTCATCACCGGGATGTTCGGGCGCCAGGCGCGTGATGGCGCCGGTGGACATCGACAGCGTGAAGATGCTGGTCAGCAGGAGCGAGCGCTGCTCATCGAAGTGGATGCCGGCGAAGGCGATCTCCGTCGCATCGGGCGAGAGATCGTACTGGCCGCAGGGGTCCATCCATTCGAACCAGTATTCCGACGCCGGCATCAGGTCGCGCACCGTGCCGCTGGCGAGATCGACCGTGAACAAATGCGGCACCTCGCCCGTGGTGAGCCAGGTATCCCAGAAGCGATAGACCCGATCCTCGGTGACATGCGCCTTGACCGGATCCTTGGCGCGGCGCTCGGCCTCGGCGGCGGTCGCCTCAGGCGTGAGGAATCCCTTGAACAGGTACCCCGCGACGATCAGGCCCGAGCCATCCGGCAACCAGGTGGGATCGAACGCGCCCAGTGGCAACGCCGTGATGCGCCGCGCTTCGCCGCCATCGAGCGGCATGACATGCAGCTGTCCCTTGCCGTTGCCATCCTTGCGGATGAACGCGAGGTGCTTGCCATCGGGCGAGATGCGCGGCTCGTTCGCCGACACATCGGGCGCGGTCAGCGCGCGTGGCTCCCCCGGCGCTGCCAAGGGCACCGCGTAGAGCTGCGTGCGCCCTTCGTTCTTCTCGAGGTCGTAACGCGTGACCGGCACCACCGCATGAGCCCCGTCGGGAAACACCTCGGGGCCGCCCACGCGGGGAAGGTTCCACAGGTCCTCGGCCGTCATCGCACGCGCGGCCTTGCGTTCGGGATGGAGCATGCGAAGCGATACGGTCGTGGCGGGCATGGGGAGTCTCCGGTCGTCCGTGATTCAGCGAGTGATCATGAGGCGGTGCTGTGCCGTCTGTGAGCCGGCGACGAGCCGCACGAGATAAAGCCCCGGAGCGAGTGTGTGCTGTGAGGTGACCTCGACCGATTGCAGCTCATCCGAGTTCGCGACGACCCGCGCCCGCCCCAGACGCCGCCCACTCAGGTCGAACAGCGCGCACTCGGCCTGCAGACCTTGGGCTGCCGTGAACGCAATGCGAACGCGCCCCGGGCCGCTGGCTCGCGCGGAGCGGATCGCGAGCGTGGCAGCCTGCGGCACGGCGACCCAAGTCTCGGCGAACGCGTGATTCGCGTCGCGCAGACGATAGCCGTACCGCGTGCCTGCGCGCACATCGCGATCCTCGTAAAGCACACGGCCCGTACCCGTTGCGAACACACTCCCGATATTGCGCCAGTCGCTTTCGCGCTCGGTCCGCTCGACCGTGAGCGCGAGCCCTTCGTCGTCCGCGGCGAACCATTCCAGCGAAACATGGTCGACCCGAGCGATGGCCGAGACGAGGCTGACCTGCGTCGGGACCGGTTGGTCAGGCGAGAGACGCTGCGCGTACCAGCGATTGGTCGCGGTGTCCCACTGCGACCACAGCACCCAAAGGCGCCGGGCGGCGAAGGGCAGAAGGCCGAATATCTCCGGCCGGGGCCCGTTCGTCATCACCGGCAGTCCAGAGGCCGGCCATCCGGGCTCGAAGGTCCCGTCCATCCTTACCTGCGTGACATAGTAGTCCGCCGGCTCCGGATACGAACGGCCATCGTACCAGCCGAACCAAAATCCGCCCGCTCCATCGCGGATGGGCGTCGGCACGCCCATCGCTGGCGCGGTCGCCACATCAAGTCCCGCATCCCCACCCCATCCCGGCCGCGCAACGAGGTTCGGTCCCATCCGCATGAAGTGCCCTGAATACCAAGGCGTGAACAGCACATCGCCATCGTCGGCCGAGAAGATCGTGCCCCGCGACAGTTGACGGGAGACCGCCTGGGGGGGATTTTCCAGGAACCATTGGTAAGCCCAATTGAAGAAGTCGTACACGCCAGGACCATCATCGGGCTGCAACTGGCGCGAATATATCTCGGGCGAGAAGATGAACTGCTGCATGACTCCTGTGGATTCAACTCTTACCGCATAGTGATAGTACGAATCGGATGGATAGCAGCCGTGGCGACCACCGCAGTGGTAATCCCGAGTGAAGCCTAGAAAGACTCGTTCCCCGGACCGCGCGATCAGTGCGGTGCATGTCGCGCCGATTTGGTCTGTCGGCGAATCGAATCCGAAATTCGTCACGGGTATCCCCAGGCGAGGCCATCCCGGCACTGAATCCCCGTTGCTCGCAACGCGTGTCACATAGCACTGCGACCTCCCGCCCACCCGGATCCCGATCCACGCGAGCCACAGCCCGCCCTCCAGAGCAGGCGTCATCAGCATCGAGAGCTGCGAACTGTCGGGCGCGATCGGCCGAGGGCCTGCACTCCAACCGGGAGCTGGATCACCGTTCCCATCGAGGCGTTCGACCATGAGCGTGCGCGTGCCGAGAATGGATGCCGACCATGCATGGTAGAGACCGCCGGCATCGTCCGTGACGAACCGATGGTCCTTCGTCCCGATCGAGCCCGTGATGACGCGACCACTGTCGGGCCAACCCACCACACGACGGGCGTCCACATCGTAGTGGTCCAACCGGAGCACGCCGGCGATGGCATCGTCCCAGACAATTAGAAATCCCCCCGCACCGTCGGGCAGCGAGGCCATCGGGACGACGCTCCGATCGAACTCGCGCAGGAGTCTGCCCTGCGCCTCGAAGTCGCCCGCGAAAGTCGTGTCGACGGCTGAGGCCGCGCGAGCATGTTCGGCGCGAGCAAGCGAAACCAGGCAGAGCGCCACGATGGTCAGGGCGCGAATGTGGATCACGAGATTGAACAACTCACCTCCTGCATGGATTTGCGCTCACGCGCACATGGTGAGCTATCCCGAAAGCATATCGAGCCTCCCACGCGCGCGCAACGCCTTGTTTCATGCGTTGTTACAATCAGAATGCTCGCGCCAGCTTGGCCCCTCGCCCGGCTGCCCTTATGCTGCCTCTTCGACATCTTCCGATGCCCCATTTTGTTCGCAACCGCGGCCGATCCGTGACGCCCTGCGCACCTCCGGCCGAGCTTGACTCACGCCCCGGGTGCGGGACCCCCGCGCCGGGCAGGACAAGGAAGCCATGAGCATCACTCGACCCGATGGAACCGTGATCGCCGATCGCCGCGAGAGCGAGCGATACCTGCTCAACCAACTGGCGGGGTTCAAGCGCCAGCTTCCCGACAGCGATCCCGTCGAGACTCAGGAATGGATCGACGCGCTGGACGACATGGTGCGCGTGAACGGCAAGGAGCGCGCGGACTTCCTGCTGCGCCGTGTGCTCAAGCGCGCACGCCAGTTGCAAGTCGGGTTGCCCGGCCTGATTCGGTCGCGCTACATCAATACCATCTCGCAGGAGCAGGAACCGCCGTTCCCGGGCGACGAGGAGATGGAGAAGCGCATCCGCCGCATCGTCCGCTGGAACGCGGTCGCGATGGTCCTCCGGGCGAACACCCGGTTCAGCGGGATCGGCGGCCACCTCGCGACCTACGCCAGCGCGGGCTCCATAAGCGTGCTCACGGCGACCATCTCCGGGGCCGAGTACGGGGTGTTTTGGACGTACGACACCACCCTGGACATCGAAGACGTCACCTGCGAGTGATGGTAGGCTCCGCGGCCCATGGCATTGCTCGAAGTGCGCGATCTGGTCGTGTCGTTCCACACCGATGCCGGTGTGATCCGCGCTGTGGATGGCGTCTCCTTCGACGTGCCACGCGGCACGACGGTGGGCCTCGTGGGCGAGAGCGGGTGCGGCAA
>JANLOU010000063.1:0-4545 GCA_031366735.1 Candidatus Eiseniibacteriota bacterium | reverse complement strand
CGCTCGCGGTGCTGCTCGCGACCCTGCTTCCCGGGCGCGGTGTCGCGCGCCTGGCGGCACTGGTCGGGGCTGTATGCGTGGCGCTGCTCCATGAGATGGACGCACCCTGGCTCGTGCGCGCCGGCTGGACGCTGTTGTGGTTATTGGTCGCGGGGTGGGCCGGAGCCGAGGGCCACGAAGGCAATCCTGGCGCACGCGCGCGGCGCGGCGGTTTTGAATCCGGCGTGTTGGCGCTGCCGCTGGGGCTTGGGCTCCTGACGCTGTTGCTCGCTGCCGTCTCGCGTCAGGTGTTGTCGCCGCTGGACGAACGCCGCGCCGCTCTGGGCGCGCTCGCGCTGGGAGCGGGGCTCCTGCATCTCATGATGCGTCGTCACATCCGCCGCGCCACGCTCGCGTTCGCAAGCATGGGGTTGGGACTCGAACTGTTGACCGCTGCCGCGCGATCGGCGGATGTGACGCATGTGGGGACGCCCGCCGGGGCGCCACTGGTGGGCGCGCTGTTGGTCGCGGCGCTCACCGCGCGGATCGCAGCCGGGCGCGAGCGCTACGCGGGCTCGCCGCTCGTTTCGGAGGCGCATGAGCTCCGTGATTGAAGCGCCGAAACGGCGGATCGCGAAACTCCCCGCACAGGCGGTGGGCGGCGCCTGCGCGACGGTGGGAGTGGTGCTGCTGTTGGTGCCGGGGGTGATGTGGGCCGCGCTCGGCGTGGAACTGTTGGCGCTGGCCTTCTGGCTGTGGGCGCGCGCGCTGCCCGACCGCGCCGAACAGATGCCGCGCTGGGCGTGGCTGCGTCGGCCCGCCATGGCGTTGTGGCTCGCGACCGCGCTCGCGTGGGTGCTGCCGCCGCCCATGGGGCTGCAGGGGCTGGCCACGGTGCTCGAGCTGCCGCAGTGGGTGGCACCCGCCAGTGCCGCCGAGCGTGACCCGCTGGCGATGCTGCGGGCGCTGCAATCGCTCGCGGTGCTGTGGGCAGGGCTCGAGTTGTTGGCGGCGCTGCCGCTGTCGCGGCCCTATCCCGACCTGACCGGCCCGCTCCCGGCAGTGGGCCCGTGGCTGACCGCGATGTTGCCGGGCACGGGCTTCCTCGTGCTGTGGCGCCAGAGCGCAGTGTGGAGTAGCGGGCCGCTCGTACGCGAGATCGCCGCGGCGGCGCTGCTGCTGGCGGCAGCGCTCGCGGTGTTGCGGGCGTACAGCCGCCGTTCGCTGACGGCGTCGCTGCGGTGGTTGGCCGTGTTCGACTCGGCGCTCGCCGCCATGCTGCTCGCCGTGGATGCCGTGCCGGGCGAGGTGGCGGCGCTGCTGTGGCTCGCCACCGCGGGCGGGCGCCTTACCGCGCTGGCGGCCGAGTTGCGTGGCGCCGCCGCGCGCCGCGGCCCCGAGCTCACCTTCCTCTGGCGCCTGGCCGGCTGGAGCGCGAGCGCTTCGCTCGCCTGGCCACTATTGGTCGCGGTGGGATTCTCGCGCGCACGCCTGCACCCCATCGAGTTCGTGTTGTTGGCCGCGCCGATCTTCCTGGCCGCGAGACTGTCCCTGAGCCGGATCGTCGAGGCCCCCGAGCGCCGGGCGCTCGAGCGACCCGATCCCTTGAGCGCGTTGTCCCGGGCCGGTGCGCTCGGCACGATGCTGCTTGGACCACTGGCACTGATGATCGCGTGGTGGCGCGGCTTCGAAGGATCGTTCCCGGGCGTCGCGATCGCGCTGTTGCCCGCGGCGCTGGCGTGGTGGCGTCCCCCACGCAATGAAGTGCGACCGGCGGGTTCCCAGCGCACTCCCGGCGTTGCCGGCGCCAGCGCGCGGGACTTCGCACTCAACGCGTTCCGTGCGGTGACCGCGTTCGAGCAGCGCCTGGCCGTTGCGCTGGCGGCACTGGCGCGCGCGCTCGGCGCGCCCGCCCGTGACCTGCATTCGGGCGATGCGCAGGAGTATCTCCTCTTCCTGGTCGGCATCAGCGTGCTCGCGCTGCTGTTGCCGTTGTTGCGATGACGCCAGCGCTCTTGCCCCCCAGCGCGGCTGCAGCGCTACTGACTCTGGTGGCGGCCATGCTGTTGCGCGCGGTCCATCCGGCCCGGCCCGGAGTGTTCGCGCCGCTCTCGCTGGTGGTCTCGATCGCCGCCCTGGCGCCGCTGGCGTGGGCGGTGGCGGCACCGCTCGAGGTCTCGCCGTTGCGGGCAGTGCTGCTTGCGGCGCTGGCCATCGCGTTGCTGGCCCGCGACCCGCGCGAGTTGTCGCAGACCGAATGCGCCCTCAAGCTCACCTGGGTGTTGGGTGCCGCGTTCGCGCTGTCGGCCTCGGGTACCGCGTTGCTCACGCTCGCGGCTGGCACTGCGGTGCCGCACGAACAGTGGAGCGCGCTGGCGTTGTCGCTCGACCCTTACGCGCTGTGGAGCGCGGCGCTCCTCATGACGCTGCTCGCGGGACTGGTGCTCCTGGGCGGCGCCCCGTTCCATTTCTGGCCCGCCGATGTGATCCATGGCAGCCGCGCATGGCTCGCGCCCCTGATCGTCGCATCGTTGCAGGCGTCCGGCGCCGCGTGGTTGCTGCACAGTCTTGCCTCGCTGCAGGGATTTGCACAGGGCGAGAAACTCACCCGTGGACTCCTGTCGCTGGCCGCCGTGGTGGCGCTGGTGGGCGGTGCCGTGACCCTCGCAGCCCAGCGCCGACCCGAACGCCGTGTCGGCGGCCTTGCGAGCCTGCAAGGAGCGCTGGTGTTGGTCGCGTTCAGCGTGGATCCCCTGCGCGCGCCCTTCGCGAGTCTCGGGCCCTACTCATTAGCGGCGTGGGCAGCACATCTTGCGCTGGCGTTGACCGGCGCCACAGCGCTCGCGCACTTCCTGCCGGTCTCGAGCGTGGAGTCGGATCCGCCCCCCGCGCTGGCGCGGCGTCACCCTTGGAGCGCCGCAGCAGCGGCCTACGCGTTGCTCTCATTGGCCGGCGCGCCGGGCACCCCCGGAGCGATGCTCTGGCTCGAAGTGGCGCGTCGTCTGGCGGCCACGCGGCATCCGGGCCTGTTGGCGGCGCTGCTGTTGGCATGGCTGGTGGCGTTCGCGGTCGCGGCGCGCGAGACGCGTCGCCTGTTCGGTGCCCCGACCAGCATGCCCGCGCCCGAGGCCACGGTGCCGCGTTTCGCCCGCATCGCCTTGTGGGCCGTGGCCGGGGGACTCGCAGCGCTCCTGCTCGCCTGGAGCTTGGCCGAGCAAGTCGCCGGGTGATCCGGGGCTGTAGCCCGAACATCGAGCTATCTTGAACAGTCTACGGCGCGTAAGCTGGCATCCAGAGCAATGGTTTTTTGATGCATTTCGCGCTCGCACCGGGTGTCCCACTCCTGATGTACGGCATCGTGACATCGAGTCGACGCGGCAGCCCTCCGACGCCGGATGATTCAGGGGACGCCAAACCTTAGGCGTCCACAAAGGCGGTCAGCGATGAGACCACGAACAAACGCCAATGCGCTCGCGCTTCTCGTGCTGGCAACATGCTGCACCCTCGGCGCGGGTGCCGTGCGTGCACAGAATGCCGTCACGAATGGCAGTTTCGAGAACACCGGCGGCACGTTTGTGAATGAAGGGGGCGGAGTCATGAACACCGCGCTCACCCCCGGGGCCACCACGATCCCTGGCTGGACGGTCACGAATGATCAAATCGGCTGGATCAGCAACGGCAATGCCTACGGTCCATCCTCACCCTTCGGCGCTTTCCTGCTCGACCTGACGGGGGTCCACGACAACAGTTCGTTCGGGGGTGTGACCCAGACGATTGCGACAACCCCGTCACAGGCATACACCCTGTCGTTGTGGCTCGGTGCGGATCAAGCCCATTCCGTGAACTCCGGAACCAAGTCGGTCTCGGTGAGCGCCGGAACGGCCAGCACGGTGTTCACTTTCGTTCCCAGTGGTGCCGGAAATCAGTGGGGAAGATTCAGTTTTGACTTCGTTGCGAGTTCCATGTCGACGCCGATCACCATCGTTGGCACTTCAGCCGGCAGCGGGTATCAGTACCTCGGTCTCGATAGTGTTGCGGTGGTGCCAGCGACTACGGTTTCCGTCGACCCGTCGATTGCGTCGGGCCTCTTCATCACGGCATTCTCGATCCCGGCTTCGGGGCACTTGACGGTAACGCTCTCGCTACCGTCGTCCGCGCCCGGAACGGTCGAGCTCATCGACCTCTCTGGCCGCTGCGTTCAGCGCGAGGAACTGCGCTCGCTCGGCGCCGGGCGGCATGCGCTCACGCTGGCGCTGCCGGCCCACCTCACCCCCGGACTCTATTTCCTCGCACTCCAGCAGCAGTCCCGCCGAGTTTTCGCGAAGGTCTCGGTGCTTCGCTAGCCGCACTTGAAGCAGGTGGCCGAGGGCGCGAACTTGCATCCCACCGCCCCAGCCAATCGCCCACCAATCCTTCACGCGGTCACGATTGACACTCCCGTGCTGCATGTCGGCGATTCCGCCCTGATTGTGGTCAATGTCAGTGACCCTGATTGCGACCCCTTGGTGTTCGACTGGTACGCCGACGGGCGCTTTCGCCTGAAGGATGCACCTCTGGTCGTCTATA
>JANLOU010000055.1:0-6105 GCA_031366735.1 Candidatus Eiseniibacteriota bacterium | reverse complement strand
GATTCATCGATCCGCATGTGCACATGGAACTGCCGTTCATGGGCATGGTGAGCGCCGACGACTTTGAATCCGGCACCGCGTCCGGCGTGGCGGGCGGCACCACCTGCATCATCGACTTCTGCATCCCCGCCCCAGGCGAGTCGTTGCTTGCGGCGCTCGAGACCTGGAGGGGCCGGGCCGCCAAAGCGGTCACGGACTACAGCTTCCATATGGCGATCACTTCGTGGGGCGAGAACACTGCCGCCGAGATGCGCGAAGTGGTCGAGAATCACGGCATCACCAGCTTCAAGGTGTTCATGGCCTACAAAGGCGCGATCATGGTGGACGATGGCGCGCTGTATTCGGTCATGAAAGAGGCGGCCAAGCTTGGCGCGGTGGTCACCGTGCACGCCGAGAATGGCGACGCCGTGTACCATCTGCAGCGCGAGTTGCTCGCCCGCGGCTGCACGGGTCCCGAGTTCCACCCCGTCTCGCGCCCCAGCGCTGTCGAGGGCGAGGCCACCGAGCGAGCGCTCATGATGGCGCGGCTGCACGGCGCCACCCCGTACATCGTGCACATGACGTGCAAAGAAGCGATGCATGCACTGGAGCGCGCCAAGCTGGCGGGTCAACCTTGCTACGGCGAGACCTGCCCGCAGTACCTCCTGCTCGATGACACCGTCTTCGACAAGCCCGACTTCGGTGGCTCGGCATTCGTCATGAGCCCGCCCATCCGTCCCGCCGGCATGGGGCACCAGGAAGCGCTCTGGTCCGGCATCACCAACGGGCTGCTCGACAGCGTGGGCACCGACCACTGCCCATTCACCCACGAGCAGAAACGCGCAGGGCTTGGCGACTTCACGAAGATCCCCAACGGTGCCGCGGGCATCGAGGATCGGCTCGTGCTCATGCACACGCATGGCGTCCAATCGGGGCGCATCAGCCTGCAGCGCATGGTCGAGTTGGGCTCGGCGAATCCCGCGCGCATCTTCGGACTCGCGAACAAGGGGAGCATCGCCGTGGGAATGGATGCCGATGTCGTGGTGTTCGATGCGAACGCCAAGGGCACGCTGAGCGCGAAGACGCACCATTCGCATGCCGATCGCAGCATCTTCGAAGGCCATGCGGTCACCGGCCGGGTCGCCACCACGATCGTGGCAGGTCGCGTCGCGTTCGACGGCCACCAACTCCTGACCACGCGCGGCGCCGGGCGTTTCCTTGCGCGCAAGGCCACCCATCACGCCCATCGCCCCGAGGTGAAGCTGTGACGAAGGGTTCTGCACCACCGGAGCTTCCCGCGGAGCGGCTCGAGCTGCGCATCGCCGATGGCAAGCCGGACTACTCCGTCGGCGAGGCGGTGGCCGAGGCGAATCGCTGCCTGTATTGTCACGACGCACCGTGCGTCACGGCCTGCCCCACCGGCATCGACATCCCCACGTTCATCCACAAAATCGGCACGGGGAATCTCTCGGGCTCGGCGCGCACCATCCTGTCGGCGAACCTATTGGGCTATTCGTGCGCCCGCGTCTGCCCGGTCGAAGCACTTTGTGTGGGCGCGTGCGTGTACAACGCGTGGCATCGCACCCCGCCCATCGCGATCGGCCGCTTGCAGCGCCACGCGGTCGAACTCGCATTCGCAGGCGGGCACGCGGCGGATCTGCTCGCCAAGGCCGCGCCCAATGCCAAACGGGTCGTGTGCGTTGGCGCCGGCCCGGCTTCGTTGGCGTGCGCGGGGTACTTGGCGCTCGAAGGCTGTACGGTGACGCTGCTCGAGAAGCGAGCCCTCCCGGGCGGCCTCAACACGACCGGCGTCGCCCCCTACAAGATGCACGCAGAGGGCGCCATGGCGGAGATCGAGTTCATCCGCTCGCTGGGCGTGGACATCCGTAGCGGCGTCGAAGTGGGGCGCGATGTGACCACCGAGCAACTCTTGAGCGATTACCACGCGGTGTTCCTGGGTTGCGGTCTGGGCGCCGATTCGGCGCTGGGCATTCCCGGCGAAGTGGGCACCGGCGTGCTGGGAGCGGTCGAGTGGATCGAGCGGCTCAAGCTGGAGTCCGGCTTCGCCCTTTCGGGCATCCGACAGGCCGTGGTGGTGGGCGGTGGCAACACGGCGATCGACGCTGCGCGCGAGTTGGCCAAACTTGGCGTGCACGAGGTGACGCTTCTGTACCGCCGCACCGAGGCCGAGATGAGCGGCTACAAGCATGAGTTGGAAGCTGCGCGCAAGGAAGGCGTGCGGTTGATGGAACGGGCCGTGCCCAAGGCGTTCATCCGGGAAGGCGATGCGCTGCGTGGGCTGGAGTTGGCGGATGGCCGAGAGGTGCCGTGCGACCTCGCGATCCTCGCCATCGGACAGGCCAAGCTCCGCCAACTCGTCGAATCGATCCCGGGCGTGAAACTGGACGAGAAGGGCCGCGCCGTTGCGGACCCCATGACGGGGGCGACGGGCAATCCTCGCGTGTGGGCCGGGGGCGATGCCATTGGCGGCGAGCTGGTCGTGACAGCGGCACAGGACGGCAAGCGCGCAGCGCGCAGCATGTGCGCGGCACTCGGCGTCACAGTGCGTTCGGACTCACCTATGCACGCGGGGCATCGTTAGACCATGGCCGACCTCTCCATCAACTTCGCGGGCATCCAGAGCCCCAATCCCTTCTGGCTCGCCAGCGCCCCGCCCACCAACACGGGCGACCAGATCATGCGCGCGTTCGATCACGGCTGGGGTGGCGCGGTGTGGAAGACGCTCGGCGAGCCGGTGGTCGACACCTCCAGCCGCTTTGGCGCGCTGCATGTCGGCGACCAACGCATGGTGGGATTCAACAACATCGAGTTGATCACCGACCGGCCGCTGGAAGTGAATCTGCGCGAGATCCGCGAGGTGAAGAAGCGCTACCCCAAGCATGCGGTCATTGTCTCACTCATGGTGGAGTCCAAGGAGGACTGGCGCGAGATCATCCGCCGCGCCGTCGACACCGGCGCCGACGGGCTCGAGCTCAACTTCGGTTGCCCGCACGGCATGTGCGAGCGGGGCATGGGCTCGGCGGTGGGTCAGGAGCCCGAAGTGCTCAAGCTGGTGGCCGGCTGGGCGGTGGAGTTCTCGAGCATCCCCGTGCTGATCAAGCTCACGCCCAACATCGGGGATATCCTCGAGCCCGGAGTGGCCGCCGTCGAAGCTGGTGCGCACGGCCTGTCGCTGATCAACACCATCAAGAGCATCGTCGGCGTGGACCTGGACCGCATGGTGCCCTACCCCGTGGTGGGACAGCGCTCCACGAACGGCGGCTACTGCGGGCCGGCGGTCAAGCCCATCGCGCTCCACATGGTGAGCGCACTGGCGGCCGATCCGCGCGTGACCATTCCCATTTCGGGCATCGGTGGCATCACCACCTGGCGTGATGCGGCGGAGTTCATCGCCATGGGCGCCACCAGCGTGCAGGTGTGCACCGCCGCCATGCACTATGGGTTCCGCATCGTCGAGGATATGATCGACGGGCTCTCGGGATTCTTGGACTCCAAGGGCATGAAATCGGTGAACGAACTACGGGGCAAGGCCGTGCCCGCGTTCAGCGATTGGGGCGACCTCGACCTCAACTACAAAGTCGCCGCGCGGGTCGATGTGGAGAAGTGCATCGGCTGCGACCTGTGCTATGTGGCTTGTCGCGATGCCTCGGTGAACTGCATCCACACCGGCGCTGAACCGCTGCACGCGGGCCATCTTGCTCCCACGCGCGAAGCTGCGAACGCGCGTCGCGCGGCAACCGGCGTGCATGTGACCTGGGTGGATGAGACCGAGTGCACGGGCTGCAACCTGTGCGCGCACGTCTGCCCCGTCGCCGACTGCATCACGATGGTCGATGTGACGAATGGCAAACCGTTCGAGTCGTGGAACGATCGGATCGCCAAGGGGACCAGCAAAGTCCCGGGTGGGCTGCACGACTAGTGCCTAGGTTCGTCCAGTAGGCCGCTGTGCTATCAGCGCTGCTCGACGTAGTTCTCGGGAAAAAGCTGGCGTTCCACTAACTCGATCAGAATGTGCAGCACTTTGATATGCAGTTCCTGAACGCGATCCGCGAATGCTCCGGCTGGTGTGCAGATGTAGACGTCGCTCAAAGCCCCGAGCGATGGACTCGGCTTTCCGCTCAAGACGATGACGCGCATACCAAGATTGCGTGCCGTCTCGGCAGCGCGAATGATGTTCGCACTGGTGCCGCTTGTACTGAGCGCCACCAGGCAGTCTTCTGAGCGACCGTGAGCCTCGACGTATCGAGCGAATACGTGCTCGTAGCCGAAGTCATTCGCTGTACAGGTCAGGTGGCCGGCATCGCTGATGGCGGTGGCAGGAAGGGGCACTCGATTGCGCCGGTAACGCCCGGTCAGCTCCTCCGCGAAATGCATCGCATCGCACATCGAGCCACCATTGCCGCATGCGTAGACACGGCCCTTCCGTTCGAAGATGCCGACGAGCAGAGTGGCTGCGCGCTCGATTGCTGCGAGTGTCTCGCCTTCGCGGCGCAGCGCATCCAGAGCAGCACTTGCCTCGCCAAGGCTAGATTCGATCTCCTGTCTCATCCCACACCCCCCACGAGTTGCTGGAATTCTGGAGTTGCCGGATTGCTATGGATACGGCGAGGCTGCCGGCGGAATCTCGCGACTGAGCACCACTCTGCCTATAACATAGGCTGATTCTGACTCGCATGTTATAGGCAGCCATTAGCATGGCAGGCCAAAGGTGATTTCCCATCTACCGATCCACGATCGGCAGGTACTCCCGCCACGGACCGATCGCGTCGCGGTATTGCTTGGCCATCACGCGGGCGCACTGTGCGATGTGCCCGAGGTCATGTACGACCCAGGTGGCCAGCAGCTGGCGGAGCGTGACAGCGCCGAATGCAGGGTGCTCGCCCTCCAGCGCAAGCGACTCGTTGGTGAGCTGCCATGCCGTGAGCGTCACCAGGTTCTGCGCGCGCAGTTGTGCGAACTCGTCGAGCAACTGAGCAAGCGACTTGCCCTCGCTCTCACGGAACTGCGCGAAACGGTCATACGGCGTGAACCGGCGGAACGCGCCCTGGTCGAGGATGAGGCGCGCCCGGGGAATCCAGTCCGTGCGTTCTCCGTGAACCAACTGGCCGAGGATGTCGTACGGGCTCCATTTTTCCGATCCCTCGGTCGCGTGTGTCCACTGCGGGCCGAGTCCATCGAGCATCGTCCGAAGCGTTATGGGCGTCCGCGTAAGAACCGCCAGTCCATGTGTGAGCTCGAACTCCATGCTTCTCCCTAAGATGGACCGGCCTACCTTCCACCGGACACATCGATGAAGCTTCCGGTGGTGAAGGAGGCCTCGTCGGACAGTAACCACAGGATCGCGTGCGCGCACTCGTCCGTCGTACCACCGCGCTTCATGGGGATTAAGGCCTTGACGCGGTCGACTCGCTCGGGCTCGCCGCCGCTGGCGTGCATCTCGGTATAGATGAACCCCGGACGCACAGCATTCACGCGGATGCCCTCCTGCGCGACCTCCACGGCAAGGCCCACCGTGAACGTGTCGATCGCGCCTTTTGACGCTGCGTAGTCGACATACTCCCCGGGCGAGCCGAGCCGGGCTGCTGCAGAGGACACATTCACGATCACCCCTCCGCGCCCGCCATGCTTGGTGGACATGCGGCGCACGGCCTCGCGGGCGCATGCGAAAGCGCCGAACACATTGGTGGCGAACACGCGCTGCAAACGAGCCGGCTCCATCTCGTCGACACGCATCTGCTGTTCGAGGATGCCCGCGTTGTTCACCAAGCCCCACACCGGGCCCAGCGCCTCGTCGCAGGTCTTGAACAGACGAGCAACGTCCGCCGCGTCCGCCATGTCCGCGCCAACCGCAATCGCTTTACCTCCGGCGCTCGTGATGGCATGCACCACCGCCTCCGCGGCTTCGCGGTTGGCTCGATAGTTCACGCAGACGCGATATCCCCGCTCACCCGCCATGCGGGCCGTCGCCGCACCGATGCCGCGGCTGGCGCCGGTGATGAGCAGGACGCGAGCTACTTCTTGCACGGTTGGACCATGCCAGCCCGGACTATCCGAGCGGTAACCGAGAGCTGCCCGACGTGACGCATCGCGTGTTCTGCGCCATGC